>NZ_JBMJCT010000002.1:0-264641 GCF_049222185.1 Streptomyces sp. LaBMicrA B280
AACCACTTCGCGAACGGGGGGTTCGACCAGTCGAGGGTCTCGGTCGGTTCTGTGGCCCAGGTCAGCCGGCGGGCCTGCGCGGCCCAGAAGCCGAGCCGGTCAGCCTTGGCCTGCTCGTACGCCGCCGCCGTGACGTTGGCGTGTGCGGCCAGGTCGGCGGGGGGCGCGAACCTGCGTTCTTCCTTCAGCAGGTTGGCCAGGCTCATGTCACTCATCAGGACTCCGTCGTCGTCGATCGGGTGGGCGGCGGTGGCGGACTCAGCCCGCGAGCGGCCAGGTCGGCAGGGACCTGTCCTTCCAGGTGGCGTTGGCCACCCCGGCGAACGAGCCGTACCAGGCCAGCACCGCGGTGAGCAGGCCCGCCCAGCCGCCCGCGTGCGAGACGCCCGTGCTCTGTGCCAGCTCTCCGGCGGCGAGCAGCACGAAGGTCAGCGACAGCACCGTGAACACGGCGAGCAGGACACCGTTGATCCGGGTGGCGACGATCGTCATGTAGAGGGTGAAGACGGCCCAGGAGAGCAGGAACAGCCCGGTGGCCTGGTGGGCGTGGGCCGCCGGGAGCTTCGGGGCGACGAACTGGACGTAGGCCGCGAAGGAGAGCCAGAAGCTGCCGTAGGAGGTGAAGGCCACGGCGCCGAAGGTGTTGTTCTTGCGGAACTCCCACATACCGGCGAGCACTTGGGCGATGCCGCCGTACCAGAGGGCGAGCGGCAGCACCACGGCCTCCAGCGCGCCGTCCTTGATCAGACCGGCGTTGAAGACGGAGAGCACGAAGGTGGTGAGGGCGAAGGCCGCCAGGCCCAGGGGACCCGGGTCGGCGATCCCCGTGGCCGCGGGGCCCGCCGGGGTCCGCTCGTCGGTGCCGGGCGTCTGGGTGTCGTTCATGGTGCGGTCCTTGGGTGGAAGAGGGCTCGGACAGCGGTCCGGGAGCGAGGCGGTGCGGACGCGGACACGGCGAACCGCGGGAGCGGCGACCGGATGCGCCCGGTGCCTTTCTCTGGTCGGTTACTGTGCGGCACACCCGCGCCACCGGGGAGCCCCCGTACGGGACTTGTCGATCAGTGGTGGCCGTCGCGCGACGAACGGGCGGGGACGGCGGACGAACGGTCGCCGTCCGGTGCCGAGCGGTCGGCCGGGGCCGCCGCGAGTGCCTCCGGCAGATGCAGCCGGGCCAGCAGCACGGAGGCCGCCGCGGGCACCCGGCCGGGCGTGAGCAGGGAGCCGCCCACCATGGTCAGGAAGGCGGCCGGGACGCTCCAGGCCGCGGGCTCGGCGAGCAGGGCCCCCGTCCAGCCGGTGCCGCCCACGCCCAGCAGCGTGAGGGTCAGCGCCGCCGCGGACAGCCCGCCGCCGACCAGCATCCCGGCGACGGCCCCGGCCGCGGTCAGCCGCCGCCACCAGATGCCCAGCACCAGCAGCGGACAGAAGGTGGAGGCGGCGACGGAGAAGATCAGGCCGACCTCGTGGGCGACGGACATACCGCTCCCGGACAGCGGCAGCGCGATCGCGCAGGGCACCAGGACGGCGGGCGCGGCGGCCCGGCGGAAGCCCCGTACGTCCCCGCCGAACAGGTCCTGCGACAGTACGGCGGCCACGGACAGGGCCAGCCCCGAACAGGTCGACAGGAACGCGGCGAAGGCGCCCGCGACCACCAGCGCCGTCAGCAACTGGCCCGTGGTGCCCGGCACCAGGCGTCCGGGCAGCAGCAGTACCTCGGTGTCCGCCGCCCGGTCCGCCGCGGCCGGGCCCGGGGCGTAGAGCCGGCCGAGACCGCCGTACACCTCGGGCAGCAGATAGAAGACGCCGAGCAGACCGAGGACGCCCACCGTCGTACGGCGGGCCGCGCGGCCGTCGGGGTTGGTGTAGAAGCGGGCGGTGACGTGCGGCAGGCCCATCGTCCCGAGGAAGAGGGCCACCATCAGCGAGTAGACGCCGTAGAGCCCCCGCCCGCCGTCGGGCCAGGCCGCGGGGTGCGCCACGGGCACGGGGGCGGGGCCGCCGGCCGGGTGCCAGACGCCGCGCCAGACCAGCAGCAGCGCGAGCGCCGGGACGGCGAGCGCGGTCAGCTTCAGCCAGTACTGCACGGACTGGACGAGCGTGACGCTGCGCATCCCGCCGCTGATCACGCTCACCAGCACCACGGCGGTCACCAGCACGGTCCCCGACCAGGCGGGCGCGCCGAGGGCTGTGTGCAACGCGAGCCCCGCGCCCACCAGTTGGGGCACTTGGTAGAGCAGTCCGATGAGGACGACGAACACGGTGGCCGTGCGCCGTACCGCCATCGAGCCGAGGCGCGCCTCGGCGAAGTCGGAGACGGTGTAGGCCCCCGAGCGGCGCAGCGGGGCGGCCACCAGGACGAGCAGCACCAGATAGCCGGCCGTGTAGCCGATGCCGTACCAGAGCATGGTGCTGCCGTAGGTCGCCAGCAGTCCGGCGATGCCCAGGTAGGAGGCGGCCGAGACGTACTCGCCGCTGACGGCGGCCGCGTTGCGCAGTGGTGAGACGGTACGGGAGGCGACGTAGAAGTCCGGGGTGGAACGGGACCGCAGGCCGTAGCCGCCGATGCCCACCGTCACGGCGACGACGAGGAGGACGGCCGTCAGGTTCGCGGGCGCGTTCATCGGCGGGCGTTCATGAGGCGGGGGAGCAGGGGGCGGGTCGGCGGGCGGCTGTTCATGAGCGGCGCACGTGTTCGTCGAAGTCGCGTTCGTTGCGCTCGGCCCGGCGGACGTAGCAGATCCCGGCCGCCACCAGCAGCGCGTAGACGGGCGGCCCCAGGACCAGCCAGGGCGGTCCGGCGCCCCACGGCCGCGCCCAGTGCGGCACCGATACGTGCCCGAGCAGCGGCGGCAGGGCGGCCAGCGGCAGACAGACCGCGGCGCAGACCAGCAGGCCCAGCCGCAGCTGGGTGCGCATCAGCGCCTTCATGTACACCTCGCCGAGCGGGGTCTGCTCGTGTACGTCGCGCACCGCCGCGTCCCGCCGCCCGGGCCGGGCGGCACGGGTGCGGGGGTGGCTGACGCTCACCCGCCGGGACGGGTCACCCATGGGCGGCCCGTCCGCCGCGCGGGAGGCCGGACACGGGCAGCATCAGTTCGCGCAGCCGGCGGCTGCTGCGGCGGCTGACCGGGAGCACGGTGCCCGCCACCCGGACCGACAACCGCCCGGAGTCGGCGAGCAGTTCCTCGATATGGCCGGTGGCGACGAGATGGCGGCGGTGCACCCGTACGAATCCGGCGTCCTGCCACTGCTCCTCCAGGCTGGACAGCGGGGCCCGCAGCAGACAGCTCCCGGAGGCGAGGTGCAGGCGCACATAGTCGCCGCACGCCTCCACATGCCGTACCTCGGAGCGCCGCACGAAGCGGGTCACCCCGGAGATCTCCACGGGGATCGTCTCGTCGTCGGCGGACGGTTCGGCGGACGGTTCGGCGGCGGGCGCGGGTGGCACGGGCGGGGGCGCGGGGGCCGGATCCCCGGGCGCGAGGGGCGGGGCCTGCCGCTCGGCGATCCGCCGGACGGTCTCCGCGAGCCGTTCGGCGCGGACGGGCTTGAGGAGGTAGTCGAGGGCGCGCACCTCGAAGGCGGGCACCGCGAAGTCGTCGTACGCGGTGACGAACACGACCGGCGGCGGCTCGGCGAAGCGGGACAGCACCCGGGCCACCTCGAGTCCGTCCAGACCGGGCATCCGGATGTCGAGGAAGACCGCGTCCACGGGCTGCCGGTGGGCCAGGGCGCGGTCCAGCGCCAGCAGGGCGGCGGGGCCGTCCGCCGCGCACTCGACGGGGCCGACGCCCTGATGCAGCCCGAGCAGGTAGACCAGCTCGTCGCGGGCGTGCGGCTCGTCGTCGACCACCAGGATGCGCAGCATGCGCAAATATGAGCAGCGCTCATATAGTTGGTCAATCACTCAAGGAGTGTGGGATTGGCCACACGCGCGGGGGATCCCGGTCGGAGGTGCCGTCACCCCCGCACGGTACTTGGGCACCCGCAGCCGTACCTTGGTGCCCGCGCCGGGCGCGGTCTCGACCACCAGCCCGTACGCGTCGCCGTACACCCGCCGCAGCCTGGCGTCGACATTGCCGAGGCCCACCCCGCCCGAACCGCCGCCGCCCGGCGCGGACACGCCCCCCGCGACCAGGATGCGCCGCAGCCTCTCGGGGTCCATGCCGGCCCCGTCGTCCTCCACCGTGATGTGCGCCTCGGCGCCGACGTCCCACGCGAGTACGGTGATCCGCCCCGGCCCGGTGCTGCCCTCGAAACCGTGCCGCACCGCGTTCTCCACCAGTGGCTGCACACACAGGAACGGCACGGCCACCGGCAGCACTTCCACGGCCGCCTGGACATCGATGCACAGCCGGTCCCCGAACCGCGCCTGTTCCAGCACCAGATACTGGCCGATCGAGCGGAACTCCTCGGCCAGTGTGGTGAATTCGCCGTGCCGACGGAACGAGTAGCGGGTGAAGTCGGCGAAGTCCAGCAGCAGTTCACGGGCCCGCTGCGGATCGGTACGCACCAGGGAGGCGATCGCGGTCAGCGCGTTGCAGGAGAAGTGCGGCGATATCTGCGCGCGCAGCGCCCGCAGTTCCGCCTCCACCAGCCGGGTACGGGAGCGGTGCGACTCCGCGAGTTCCAGCTGACCCGAGGTCCAGCGCGCCACCTCGCCCGCGGCCCGGACCAGGCCCGCCGACACAGCCGGGGCGTAGACCAGCAGCGCGCCCTCGACGCGGTCCTCCACCACCAGCGGCACCGCGACCGCCTCGCGCAGCTCACAGCGCAGGTCCCCGCACCACACCCGGTCCGCCCTCAGCACGGCACTCCCGCCGCCGGCCAGCACCTCCGCCGCCAGCTCCGCCGCGCCCGCGCCATGGTGCCTGCCGGTGCCGTCCCAGGCCAGCATCCGCTCGGTGTCGGTGACGGCGAGACCCGGGGCGCCCAGCAGCTCGCGCAGATGCCGGGCGGCCGCACCGGCCGACGTCTCGGTCAGCCCGGCGCGCAACGCCGGTGCCGCGAGGGACGCGCGGTGCAGCGCCTCGAAGGCCGCCTGCCCGGCACGCCCGTCGAAGCCCGCGTGCCGACGCAGCCGACCGGGTCGCCGGAACCTGTCTGCCATGGCGGCCAAGGTAGCCGCACGGATGCCGGGCGAGATAGCCGTCTGACCCGGCACGTCACCCCGCCGGCCCCGGCACCGGCACGAGCCGCCCGTCCCGTACCTCGGTGATCCGGTCGGCGGCGGCGAGGTGGGTGCGGTCGTGGGTGACCAGGACGGTGGCGGTGTCCCGTTCCCGGGTGAGCCGGGTGAGCAGGTCGAGGACGGCGGTGCCGCGCTCGTGGTCCAGGGCGCTGGTGGGTTCGTCGACCAGCAGGACGGTGGGGTCGTTCATCAGGGCGCGGGCGATGTTGACGCGCTGGCGCTGGCCGCCGGAGAGCTGGTGGGGGCGGCGCCCGGCCCGGTCGGCGAGGCCGACCGCGTCGAGGAGCGCCCGGGCCCGGGGGGGGGAACCGGGGGGGGAGGGGGCGTCGGGAGGGGCCATGACACGGGGGTGTTCTTTGGGGGTGGGGGGAGGAAGACCGGGCCCGGGCGCGCGCCCCGGCGGGGGAGCGGCCGTCGATATGGGCCATGACCTGGAGCTGTTCGGCGGCGGTGAGGGAGGGCAGCAGATTGGGCTGCTGGAACACGATGCCGATCCGGCCCCGGCGCAGCTCCGTCAGCTCGCCCCGGCTCAGTCCGGTGGTGCGGGTGCCGTCGATGGTGACGGTGCCGGTGTCCGGTGTGATCAGGGTGGCGGCGACGGCCAGCAGGCTGGACTTGCCGGAACCGGAGGGGCCGACCACGGCGGTCAGGCTGCCCCTGGGTACCTCCAGGGTGACCCGGTCCAGGGCGGTCAGCCGGGTGTCGCCGTCGGGATAGGTGAGGGTGATGTCGCTCAGGCACAGGCTCATCGGGCGCTCCCCAGGGCGGTCAGCGGGTCGACGGAGGTGATGCGGCGGACGGACAGCGCGGCCCCGAGGGCACCGAGTACGACCGTCACCGCGGCCGGGACCAGGACGGTGCCCGGGGAGAGGACGAACGGCACGGCGCCGCCCACGACGAGGGCGCCCAGGGCGGCGGCGACGCCGGTGCCGAGCAGGGTGCCGCCGACGAGCAGCACGACGGCCTGGCCGAGCGCGTCCTTGAGGAGGTAGGCGGTGGAGGCGCCCAGGGCCTTCAGCACGGCGACGTCGGCGCCGCGCTGGATGGTCCACACGGTGAAGAAGGCGCCGATGACCAGGGCGGAGATGGCGAACAGGAAGCCGCGCATCAGCTGGAGGGAGCCGTTCTCGGAGGTGTAGGAGCCGATCGCGGACAGCGAGTCGGCGGTGGAGACGGTCCTGGTCCCCGCCCGCCGGTCGACGGCCGCGAGGTCGGCCCCGGAGGTGGTCAGGGCGAGGACGGTGGCGGCCGGACGCTCCCCGTCACCGGTGGGCGGCGCGGTGCGGCGCCAGACGTCGAGGCTGGTCCAGACGACCGGGGTGTGGCTGAAGAAGGCGTCGCCCCGCACCGCGGCGACCGTCAGCCGTCGCCCGGCGAGGGTGAGGGAGCCGCCCGCCGTCACGCCGAGGTCGTCGGCGGCGCCGGTGGAGAGCACCACCGTACGGGCGTCGAGCCGGTCGCCGTCCGGGGCGAGAGGGGAGCCGGGCCGGACGCCGAAGACGGAGACCCCCGAGCTGTGGTTCCCGGCGGTGGCCTTGGTGGTGCTGATCCCGAGCGGTTCGGCGCTCTCGACGCCGGGGGCCTTCGCCCACAGCCGCAGCTGGGCCTCTGTGACGGCGGAGTCGGCGTACGACAGAGCCTGGCCGCGGGCGGGGGCCTGGAAGGCGATCCCGGTGGCGGGCAGTCCCGTGATCGCCGAGATGTTCTGCCGGCCCAGTCCGGCCGTGAGCCCGGACAGCAGCCCGACCAGCAGGGTGATCAGTACGACGACGGTTCCCATCAGGGCGAAGCGCCCCTTGGCGAACCTCAGATCTCTCCAGGCGACGAACACGGCCTCGGCTGTCCTTCCGGCGGGGAAAAGCGGTAGGCCCCCACCGTCGCCGCCGGGCCCTCGGTTGCGCGTCCGGCGCAGGACGGCACTTCACGGGCCGGAAGACGGCGGGCGGACTCCACCTTTCGACAGAGGCCGCAAGGCCTGCGGCTTCCGTAGCCTGGGAGGCACTGTGAACACCGCTTCCCCCGCCCTGACCCCGACCACCCGGGCCCTGTCCTGGTGCCTGCACCTGCTGGTCCTCGGCCTGCTCACGCTGGCCGGCTGGCGCGCCGTCGCCGACGAACGGTCCGCCGCGTGGCCGGTCGTCGCCGTCGCCGCGGCCTGCGCCGTGGTGTACGCGGCCGGGCCAGCGGCCAGGTCACCGGATAGCGGTCCCGGTACTCCTCAGGCGAGGAGAGGTACACGAGACCGAGGCGGAGTTCGAGTCCGTCGGCGCCTCCTTCCAGGGCCGCGTCGGCCGCCTGGACGAGATCGCCGCGCTGTGGCTCGCCGCGGTGGGCGCCGTCTGGCTGGTGCTGCTGGCGCTGTCCGCCGACGCCGTGTGGATGGCGTTCCCGCTGTACTTCCTCCAGCTGCATCTGCTGCCGCGCCGGTCCGGGCTCGCCGCCGTGGCCGCGACCGCGGCGGCGGCCGTCGCCGGTTTCGCCGCCCATCAGGGCTCCTTCGGCGCGGCCATGGCGATCGGCCCCGCGCTCGGCGCGGCGGTCGCGGTCGCGGTGGTACGGGGCTATCAGGCCCTGTACCGGGAGAGCGAGCGGCGCAGGCACCTGATCGAGGAACTCACCGCCACCCGCGCCGACCTGGACCGGGTCCAGCACACGGCCGGGGTGCTGGCCGAACGCGAACGCCTGGCCCGCGAGATCCATGACACCCTCGCCCAGGGCCTCTCCAGCATCCAGTTGCTGCTGCGCGCCGCCGAACGCGCCCTGCCCGGCCGGCCCGAAGCCGCCGCCGGTCATGTGGCGGCGGCCCGCCAGGCCGCGGTGGACAACCTCGCCGAGGCCCGCCGCTTCGTCGCCGCGCTCACCCCGCCCGCCCTGGACGGCACCACGCTGGCCGACGCGCTGGCCCGGCTGTGCGCCACCACCGGCGACCACCACCGGATCGCCGTGCGCTTCCACCTCACCGGCGACCCGGTCCCGCTGGCCACGGAGCGCGAGGTCGCCCTGCTGCGCATCGCCCAGTCCGCCCTCGCCAACACGGTGCGGCACGCCCGTGCCACCGGCGCCGAGATCACCCTCGGCTACCTCGGCGACCACGTCGCCCTCGGCGTCACCGACGACGGCACCGGCTTCGACCCCGCCCCGTCTCCCGCCCCCGACCCGGCGGGCGGCGGGTTCGGACTGGCGGCGATGCGCGCCCGGATGCATGACCTCGGCGGCACGCTGACCATCAGATCCGCGCCGGGCAAGGGCACGTCCCTGACCGCCCGGCTGCCGCTCGACGGGCCCGCCGACGGTACGCCGGGCAGCGCGTCCGGGATCATGTACGACGGCACGCCCGCCCCCGTGTCCGACACCACGCCCGCTCCCGTATCCGACACCACGCCCGAGGCCCGCCCGTGACCGACGACAGCTCTCCGCACGCCCCCATCCGGCTGCTCCTGGCCGACGACCACCCCGTGGTACGGGCCGGGTTGCGGGCCGTGCTGGAGACCGAGCCGGGCCTGGTCGTCGTGGCCGAGGCCGCCACCGCGGAGGAGGCCGTGGCCCGGGCCGCCGGAGGTGATGTCGACGTGGTGCTGATGGACCTCCAGTTCGGCAAGGGGATGGGCGGCGCGGAGGCGACCGCGCGGATCACGGCCAGGGCGGGGGCGCCGCGCGTACTGGTCGTCACGACGTACGACTCCGACGCGGACACCCTGCCCGCCATCGAGGCCGGGGCCACGGGCTACCTGCTCAAGGACGCGCCGCCGGAGGATCTGGCCGCCGCCGTGCGCACCGCCGCGGCCGGGCGCACCACCCTCGCGCCCACGGTCGCCGAGCGGCTCATGAACCGGCTGCGCATGCCGGGCACCGCGCTGACCCGGCGCGAGACCGAGGTCCTCACGCTGGTCGCCGACGGCCTCTCCAACCAGGCCATCGGCCACCGCCTCCACCTCACCGAGGGAACCGTCAAGTCCCACCTCGCCCGCGTCTACACGAAACTGTCCGTCGACTCCCGCACGGCGGCGGTCGCCACGGCGACGGACCTCGGACTGATCCGCCGCTGACCGACGGGGCGCGTCCGGTGGCGGCCTTGGGGTGACGCCGGGCTCACCCGCCCGCCCCCGCCCCCGCCGACCCACCGCAACCTCCCCCGCCCCGTCGTACGCACTCCGGCCTCCCCACCCTCCGTCGTATGGGAATCTTTTATGTTCCGGGGATGTGTGCGTCCGGTTGCGAGGAGTGGGGGCGGTCAGGGTGGGGCACGAGGGGCGGGAGGTACTCGCGGGTGGCGCGCGGTTGTACGAGGCCGCGCAGACGGTGGCCGGTGATCACGCCAGGGCGGTCGAGGCGGTGCGCGCGGCGCTGAAGCCCCTCCATGACGCGCTGGTCAAGCGGGAGCTCGACGCCATCCCGGTCGCCCGGTTGCAGGACGTCACCGAGGGCCGGCTGCGGCTGGGGAACGTCGACAAGAGCGGTCTGAGCACCGTCGGCCAGGTCCTCGAAGCGGGGCCGTACCGGCTGCGGCAGATCCCCGGCGTCGGACAGCGCACCGTCGACCAGATGCTCGCCGCCGCCCGACGGCTGTCCGAGGCCGTGCACGAGACGGTGGCCGTCCATATCGACGTCGACCGGCCGGAACCGGCGACCACCGCCCTGGTCGAGGCCCTGCACGTCCTGGTGGAAGCGGGTCCGGCGGCCCGGCGCACGGTGGACGGGGCCGGGGCCCTCGCGAAGCGCCTCGGCCCGCTGCTGACCGAGGCGAAGCCCGCCGCCGGACGGTTCAGGATGCTGCTGGCCGGACGGGACAAGCGGGCCCGCGCCCTGACCGCGCTCGCCGAGATCCGCTCCCTCGTCGCCGAGGCGGAAGCCGCGGGCCTGCCCGAGTCGCTGGCCCAGACCTCGGTGGACCTGCTGCGCGGCACCTCGTCCGACATCGCGGCCTGGGTGGACTTCGAGCTGCGCTCCGCCGAGTACTACGGCCTGCTCGCCGAGATCTCCGGGCGGCAGCCGGACGCGGCCGCCGCCGAGGGCTTCCTGCCGGACGAGGTCGCCGAGCGCGTCCGCACCCAGCAGCTCGCCGAGGAGCACCGGCGCGTCTCGCTGCGCGGCTACCAGGCGTTCGGCGCGCGGTTCGTCCTCGCGCAGCGCAAGGTGATCCTCGGCGACGAGATGGGCCTCGGGAAGACCATCCAGGCGATCGCCGTACTGGCACACCTCGCGGCCGAGGGGCAGAGCCACTTCATGGTGGTCTGCCCGGCGAGCGTCCTCGTCAACTGGACCCGGGAGATCGAGGCCCGCAGCACCCTGCGCGTCATGGTGCTGCACGGACCCGACCGGCACGAGGCGTTCGCCGACTGGAAGGGGCGGGGCGGGGTCGCGGTGACCACGTTCGACGCGCTGCGCGGCTTCCCGGAGCCGGGGGGCGGCGAGGTCGGACTGCTCGTCGTGGACGAGGCGCACTGTGTGAAGAACCCGAAGGCCAAGCGGTCCCAGGCGGTGGCCGGATGGGCGGAGCACTGCGACCGCGCCCTGTTCATGACCGGAACTCCCATGGAGAACAGGGTCGTCGAGTTCCGCAACCTGGTCGGCATGCTGCACCCCGGGATAGCGGACTCCCTTGGCGAGGGGGACGCCCCGGCCGGTTCGGTGGCCTTCCGCAAGGCCGTCGCCCCGGTCTATCTGCGGCGCAACCAGGTGGACGTACTGACCGAACTGCCCAGCCTCCAGCAGTCCGACGAGTGGGAGCAGCTCAGCGCGTCGGACGAGGAGGCGTACCGGGAGGCCGTGCGCGCGGGCAACTTCATGGCGATGCGCCGGGCCGCCTACGCGCGCCCCGAGGGATCGGCCAAACTGGACCGGCTCCGCGAGATCGTCCGGGAGGCCGGGGAGAACGGACAGAAGACCGTCGTCTTCTCCAACTTCAGGGACGTACTGGACGTGGTGCGCGACGAACTCGCCCCGGACACCGTCCTGTTCGGGCCGCTCACCGGAGGCGTCCCGGCCGCGCGGCGCCAGCGGCTCGTGGACGACTTCGCCGCCGCGTCCGGCCCCGCGGTGCTCCTCGCGCAGATCCAGGCGGCCGGGGTCGGCCTCAACATGCAGGCCGCCTCCGTCGTCATCATCTGCGAACCCCAGATCAAGCCGACCGTCGAACACCAGGCGGTGGGCCGCGCCCATCGCATGGGGCAGGTCAGACCGGTACGGGTGTACCGGCTGCTCGCCACCGGGGGCGTGGACGAACGCCTGGTGAAGATGCTCGCGGCCAAGACCCGCCTGTTCGACGCCTACGCGCGCCGCAGCGCCGTGGCCGAGGCGACCCCGGACGCGGTCGACGTCTCGGACACCGAGCTGGCCCGCCGGATCGTCGAGGAGGAGCAGGCACGGCTGGGCGTGGCGGAGGAGCAGTCACGGCCGGGCGTCGCGGAGGAGAGCCCGCTGCAACCCAGCGAATGACCGAGGGGCCCCGCCCCGGACCACGCGTACGTCACCTGCCCTACGGCACCGGTCGTAGGTCACCTGCCCTACGGCACCCGCCGTACATCACCCGATCGGCCCACGCCCCAGGCGCGTCCCCCCACGCGGCCGCCACCCTGGAGTCAGCCGGGAGCGCGATCCGACGCACCGGGACACGAACATGGACGGGGCGGATCCGTGGCGGACGAGACAGTGGCCGACGGCGCGCACGAGGACGGCTCACCGGCCTGTCTGGTCACCGGCGCCAGCGGATACATCGGCGGCCGGCTCGTGCCGGAACTGCTGGACGCCGGACACCGGGTGCGCTGCCTGGTCCGCACCCCGCACAAGCTGCGCGACCACCCCTGGGCCGACCGGGTGGAGATCGTCCGGGGCGATGTCACGGACCCGGACTCGGTGGCGCGGGCGATGGACGGCATGGACGTGGCCTACTACCTGGTGCACGCCCTCGGTACCGGCCGCGACTTCGAACGCACCGACCGGCGGGCGGCCCGCGTCTTCGGCGAGCAGGCCCGCCTGGCCGGGGTGAAACGCCTGGTCTACCTCGGCGGCCTGACCCCGGCCGGGGTGCCCGAGCGCGAGCTGTCCCCGCATCTGCGCTCCCGGGCCGAGGTCGGCCGCATCCTGCTCGACTCGGGCGTGCCGACCGCCGTGCTGCGCGCCGCCGTCATCATCGGCTCCGGCTCCGCGAGCTTCGAGATGCTGCGCTACCTCACCGAACGGCTGCCCGTGATGGTCACCCCGCGCTGGGTGCACACCCGGATCCAGCCCATCGCCGTACGGGACGTGCTGCGCCTCCTGGTGGGCTGCGCGCAGCTGCCCCCGGACGTCAGCCGCGCCTTCGACGTCGGCGGCCCCGAGGTGCTCACCTACCTGGACATGATGCAGCGCTACGCCTCCGCCGCCGGGCTGCCCAAGCGGGTGATCGTGCGGGTGCCGGTGCTCACGCCGGGCCTGTCCAGTTACTGGGTCGGTCTGGTGACCCCGGTACCGGCCGGTATCGCGCGCCCGCTGACCGAGTCGCTGCGGCACGAGGTCGTCTGCCACGAGAACGACATCGAACGGTACGTGCCGAGCCCGCCCGGCCACCCCCTCGGCCTGGACCGGGCGCTCGCCCTGGCGCTCCAGCGGGTCCGCGAGGCCCAGGTCGTCACCCGCTGGTCCTCCGCCGCCGTACCGGGCGCCCCGAGCGATCCGCTGCCCACCGACCCGGACTGGGCGGGCGGCAGCCTGTACACGGATGTGCGCGAGCGCGAGGCGGACGTGCCGCCCGAGGCGCTGTGGCGGGTGGTGGAGGGCATCGGCGGGGAGAACGGCTGGTACTCCTTCCCGCTGGCCTGGGCGGTACGCGGCTGGCTCGACCGGCTCGTCGGCGGGGTGGGCCTGCGCCGGGGCCGCCGGGACGCGCGGCGGCTGCGGGTGGGCGACTCGCTGGACTTCTGGCGGGTGGAGGAGATCGAACGCGGCCGGCTGCTGCGGCTGCGCGCCGAGATGCGGCTGCCGGGCCTGGCCTGGCTGGAGATGCGGGTGGACGACGGCGACGGCGGGGTCCGGTACCGGCAGCGGGCGCTGTTCCACCCCCGCGGGCTGCTCGGCCATCTGTACTGGTGGAGCGTCTCGCCCTTCCACGCGGTCGTCTTCGGCGGCATGGCCCGCAACATCGTGCGCGCCGCCGACCGCACCCGCGACGACGCACGATGAGCACCGGCATCCGGCCCCGGACCCGCGGCACCCGAACCCACGTCCGGTCCCGCCGCGCCGCCCGGCGCCCGCACCGCCCCCGACCACCCCGAATAGGCTGATCGCCATGTCCGTCTCGGTCGTCCTGTTCACCTCCGACCTGCGCCTGCACGACCATCCGCCGCTGCGCGCGGCGCTGGCCGCCGCCGACGAGGTCGTGCCGCTGTTCGTCCGCGACCGCGCCGTCGAGGCGGCCGGGTTCGCCACCCCGAACCGCGCCGCCTTCCTCGCCGACTGCCTGGCCGACCTGGACGCGTCCCTGCGCGAGCGCGGCGGACGGCTCGTGGTGCGCTCCGGCGACCTGGTGGCGCAGGTCTGCGGCGTGGCGGCGGCGGCGGACGCCGACGAGGTGCATCTGGCCGCCGCGCACAGCGCCTTCGCCACCCGCCGGGAGGACCTGCTGCGGCGGGCGCTGGCGGCCGACGGGCGGCGGCTGTCCGTGCACGATGCGGTGACCGTGGCGGTGCCGCCGGGCGAGGTGACCCCGGCCGGCTCCGACCACTTCGCGGTCTTCACGCCGTACCACCGCCGCTGGGCCCGGGCCGGGCTGCGCGCGCCCCTGGCCGCCCCGCGCCGGGTGCCCGTGCCGGACGGGGTGAAGGGCGAACAGCCGCCCGCCCGCGAGGACGTCACCGGTGTCTCGCCCGCCCTGCCGACCGGCGGCGAGAGCGAGGGCCGCAAGCGGGTGACCGCCTACTGGCGCACGGGCCTGGACGCCTACGAGGACACCCACGACGACCTGGCCGCCGACGCCACCTCCCGGCTCTCCGCGCATCTGCACTTCGGCACCCTGTCCCCGGTGGAACTGGTCCAGCGGGCCCGCCGCCACGGCGGTCCGGGCGCCGAGGCGCTGGTACGACAGCTCGCCTGGCGCGACTTCCACCGCCAGGTACTCGCCGCCCGCCCGGCGGTCGCCCGCGCCGACTACCGGACCAAGGGCGACCGCTGGCGCACGGAGAAGACCGCGCGCGCCGACATCGAGGCCTGGCGGGAGGGCCGTACCGGCTATCCGGTGATCGACGCGGCGATGCGGCAGCTGCGCCACGAGGGCTGGATGCACAACCGGGCCCGGCTGCTGACCGCGTCCTTCCTCACCAAGACGCTCTACGTCGACTGGCGGATCGGCGCCGACCACTTCCTGCGCTGGCTGGTCGACGGCGACATCGCCAACAACCAGCTCAACTGGCAGTGGGTCGCCGGGACCGGCACGGACACCCGCCCCAACCGGGTCCTCAACCCCGTCGCCCAGGCCAGGCGTCACGACCCCGGCGGCGGCTATGTGCGCCGCTGGGTACCCGAACTCGCGGGCCTCACCGACCGGTTCGTGCACGAGCCGTGGAAGCTGCCCGGCGCGGAGCGTGCCGCGCTGGACTACCCCGACCCGGTGATCGAGCTGGCCGAGGGCCTGGACCGGTTCCGCAGGGCCCGCGACCGGGGGAAGTGACCGCCCCCCGGGTCGCGGGCGGGGCTTACGAGGTGTGCTGCCCGGCCGCCGCCGTGCGGGCCCGGCGCGCCGTCATCACCGCGTAGACGAGGACACCGGCGAAGAGGAACAGCGCGCCCTGGTACACCGCCGCGTAACCGGCGCCCGCCATCAGCCAGATCGAGAAGGCGGCGGCGACCGAGGTGACCACCGCGTCCCGGACCAGCCGCCCCCGGTCCACCTGGTCGGCGCGGCCGGAAAGGAGGTGGAAGAGCTGGGCGGCGGTGGCCAGCAGATAGGGGACGGTCGCGGTGAACGTGGTGACGAGGACCAGGACCTCGAAGACCCGGCCGGAGCCGGAGAGGTAGTTGTACGCGGTGAGCAGGGACGCCAGCACCACGGTGACGGCGACGCCGACCGTCGGCACGCCCCGGCGGCGCCGGGTGAAGGCGGCCGGGAAGAGCCCGTCGCGGGCGGCGGCGTACGGGGTCTGGGCGCTGAGCAGGGTCCAGCCGTTCAGGCAGCCGATCATCGACACCAGCGCGGCGAGCGCCACTGCCCAGCCGCCCCAGCTGCCGCCGAACATCGCGTTCACGGCGTCCGAGAAGGGCGCGGTGGAGTGGACCAGCCGGTGGTGGTCGACCGTACCGAACACGGACAGCGTGCCCAGCAGGTACACCAGCGCGGCACCCGCGGTGCCGATCACGGTGGCCCGGCCCACATTGCGCCGGGCGTTCTTGACCTCACCGGCGCTGACCGCGGCGGACTCCACCCCGAGGTAGGAGAAGAGCAGCAGCGCGGCGGAGGCGGACACCGCGCCGATCGCGCCGTGGCCGCTGGAGTTGAACGGGCCGAGCCGGGAGGGGTCGAAGAAGAACAGCCCGCCGACCGCCACGAGCAGCAGCGGCACGAACTTCAGCACCGTGGAGACCAGCTGCACGGCGCCCACGTAGCGGGTACCGGCGAAGTTGGCGAGCGCGGGCAGCCACTGGATCGCCAGCGCGGCCAGACACGCGGTCCAGCGGTGTCCGCCCACCGGGATCAGCACGTCCAGATAGCCGACGGCGGCCACGGCCAGCGCGGCGTTCGACACCCAGGTGGTGATCCAGTACGACCAGGCCGCGAGGAAGCCCGCGAAGTCGCCGAACGCGCCGCGGGCGTAGACGTAGGGGCCGCCGGTGCGCGGATCGCGCGCGGCGAGCTTGCCGAAGGTCAGCGCGAGGGCGATGGCGCCGATCGTCAGCACGCCGAAGGCGACCAGGCTGACCGTGCCGTAGGGGGCGATGGAGGCGGGCAGCAGGAAGATGCCGCCGCCGATGATGTTGCCCATGACCAGTGCGGTGGCCACGGGCAGCCCGAACCGGCGCGCGTGCCGGCTGCCGGGCGGTCCCTGGGGGTCCCCGACGGGCGCCGTGAGGCTCTCCGAGGGGGCCGGAGCCGGCGCGGGAGCGGTTCCGGTGACGTGCATGGATGGTGCGCCTCTCATCAAGCCGACGTCCCGGGATCGCCGGGACCCCGTCATGGTCGGCGATGCCCCTACCTGTCGCAAAATCGCCGTTTCTTGTCTCGTCCGGGCATTCCGTGCACGGAAAAACTGAGCCGGAGGGCCCCTCCGGCCGTGATATCTCCGGCGCCCTCTCCGGTGCCGTAGGGCCCGCGGTGATCGCCCGGGGCGTCGTCGTCCGCGCTCTCGTCACCGGGCCCGCGCCGGTGCACCATGTGATCCGAGTGACGCAACGGGCTCGGGAGGCGGCATGAGCGGGTCGGCGCAGGGCAGGACGTCCGGGATCGAGGTCCGGTCCATCGACTACGTCCCGCTGAACGAGCGGCACGGCAAACTGTGGCACCTGGGGCCCCTGTGGTTCATGTCCAACGCCCAGATCGCCACCCTGGCCGTGGGGCTGATCAGCATCACCGGCGGCGGCAACCTCGTCTGGTCGCTGCTGGCCATCGTCGCCGGCACCGTCCTCGGCACCTTCTTCATGGCCTTCCACTCCGCCCAGGGACCCCAGCTGGGCCTGCCGCAGATGATCCAGTCGCGGCCGCAGTTCGGCTATGTCGGCGCGCTCCTGGTGTGGCTCTTCGCCTATGTGCAGTACGCCGGGTTCAACGTCTTCAACAGCATCCTCGCCGCCGACGCCCTGCACACCACGCTGCACGGCGGGGTCAAGCCCTGGGTCCTCGCGGTCACCGTGGTCGCGCTCGTGATCGCCCTGGTGGGCTACGACATCATCCACAAGGCCGAACGGATCCTGACCTACGTCTTCCTGGTCGTCTTCGGGATCTTCACCGTCGGCATCCTGCTCACCCTGCACTACCCGGCCGGCTCCTTCGACCTCGGCGCCTTCAAGTGGACGCCGTTCCTCGCCCAGTTCGGCGTGGTCGCCGGATACCAGATCAGCTGGGCCATCTACGTCTCGGACTACTCCCGCTACCTGCCGCCGGACGTGACCGTCCGCAAGACCTTCTACTGGACCTACTTCGGCTCCGCGCTCGGCGGCATCTGGATGATGGTCCTCGGCACCCTGCTCGCGGCCTGGGCGGGCGCGCACTTCGAGACCATCACCTCGATCGACGCCGCCGGTGACAAGATCTTCGACGGCTTCGGCGCGATCGTGCTGCTCTTCGCCGCCCTCGGCCTGATCTCCGTCACCGCGCTCAACATGTACGGCGGTTCGCTGACCCTCATCAGCGCCATCGACTCGGTACGACGGGTACGGCCGACGCTCTCCGTGCGGCTGCTCACCCTCGCCCTGACCGCCGCGCTCTCCGTGATCGGCGCGCTCGCCGCCACCGCCCACTTCCTCGCCGACTTCAATGACTTCCTGCTGCTGGTCCTCTATCTGTTCATCCCGTGGACCGCGGTCAACCTCATGGACTACTACGTGGTGCGCCGGGGCCACTACGCGGTCGCCGAGATCTTCAACCCCCGGGGCATCTACGGCCGTTGGGGCTGGCACGGGATCATCTCCTACCTGGTCGGCTTCGGGGTCATGGTCCCGTTCTTCTCCGTCGGCACCCTGTACGTGGGCCCCGCCGCGAAGGCGCTCGGCGGCGCGGACATCTCCCTGTTCATCGGGCTGCCCGTCTCCGCCCTCCTGTACTGGTGGCTGACCCGCTCCCTCGACGTCGAGGCGGAGGCACGGCTGGCCCGGGCGGAGGCGGCGGAGCTGGAACGGGCGGCGTCCGAGCACCGGGAGCCCTGAGGAGCGGGCCCCGGGAGGGCCCCGGGCCCCCGGCGGTGGACACCCTCTTGACGCCGGGCCGAGGGGGATCGAGACTTCCTGACAGGGAATCCTAGTGAACAGGTAGGAAATCATGGCGCGCCTCGAAGCGGTCACCGGCCGAGCGGGCCGGACGCCGACGCGCACCCCGCTGCTCACCTCCCGCCGGCACATCGATCTGCTGCGCGTCTGCAGCGCCCTGGGCGACCCGCGCTGACGCGCTGAACCACGCCCTTCGCCGAACAGGCCCGCGCGGCCACCCTCCGACGGCTCCCGCCGACGCGCCCTCGCACGCCCACCACCCGGGGAGACGCATGTCCATCACTCCGCTCGCCGCCGTCCCACCCGCCCACCGCGTCACCGCGCCCGACTTCCGGGGCCGGCTCGGCCGGGACGCGCGCAGCGGCCACTACGCCGTGCCCCACCGCTACCGCCTCCATCTGTCCACCGCCTGTCCCGGCGGACTGCGCCTCGCCGTCGGGCACGCCCTGCTCGGCCTGGACGACAGCTGTCCGGTCACCTTCCTGCCCGCGCTCCCGGACGGCCATGACGGCGGCCACGCCGAGCTGCGCCCGCTGTACGAGGCCAGCGCCCACCACTACCGGGGCCCGGCGCTCGCCCCCGTGCTCAGCGACGACTGGTCCGGACGCATCGTCAGCACCCACGCCCGTGACATCCTGCGCGACCTGGACCGCTTCCCGCGCGGTCGTGAGAACCCCCTGTTCCCGCCCGGTCTGGAGTCCGTGATCGAGTCCGTCGAGCGGATGTGCGCCGAGGGCATCGAGGAGGCCGCCCAGCGCGCCGGACGCGCCGGTGCCGGTCCGGCGGAGCGGGCCGCCGCGCTCGAGGTGCTGCTGGACACCCTGGGCCGGCTGGAGCGGCGGCTGGCGGGGGAGGAGTACCTGGCCGACGGCAGGCTCACCGCGGCCGACGTCGAACTCTGGGTGGCTCTGGTGCAGTTGGACCTGGTGCACCGCTGCCATCTCGACGCGTCCGCCGTGCAGCGCATCGCCGGGCACCGGGCCCTGTGGGCCTACGCCCGCCGCCTCGCCGGTCACCCCGCCTTCGGCCGTCATCTCGACCTCGACGGCATCGCGCGCCGCCACCAGGGCCACTGCCGGGGCCTGGAGGCCGCCGGAGCCGCCGTCCAGATCCTGGACTGGGCGGCCCACGCGAGCGGCTCCCCGGACGCTTCTCGCAGGTGAACCCGGTCTTGGCGATGTCCACGTGACGGACGGGCGTTGACATTCGCGGCGCCGACTGGATTACTTGCCGCTCAGATGCGGTCAAGAGCGTCAGCGCCGGACCGGACGACGACTTCGGTGAGCGCGCGGCGCTCCGGGGCCATGACAGTGACAGGTGACGCCATGTACGCAGCTCCCCGGACGGCCCTGAGCCGCCCCCAGGGCTGCGTACCGCCGCGCACCGCCCTGGTCGCGGACCGCGCCGTCGACCTGCTGCGGGTCAGCAGCGCGCTGTGTACCGCGCCGGGCGCCACCCGCGCCTGCCGGGGCTGATCTCCACCTTCCCGCCCCGGCGGCCGTAGCCCCGGACCCCGGGCCCGCCGCCGCGGCGGCCCGCCCCGTTCTCCGTTCTCCGGACCAACTACGGTCCCGTTTCCGCGCGTTCCGACGCGTCCCGTCGCACGCCCCGCGCCGTACGGCGGGCCGCGCCCGGTCCGTCGTACCCCGCAACACGCCCCGCCCCTCCCTGTCTCGCCCCGCCCCTCGCCGGAGCCCGCCATGAGCCGACCCCCAGGCGCCGCCGTCTCGCTCGCCGAGGCGCCGCCCGCCACCGAGCCGTCAACACCCCCCGCCGCACAGCGCGTTCGGCCGCTGCGCCGACCCGGCCGCTGGATCACCACCGCCGTCGTCCTGGTGGTCGTCGCCCAGATCGCGCACGGCCTGGCCACCAACCCCTTCTACCAGTGGGACCGCTTCCGCTACTGGTTCCTGCGGCCCACGGTCCTGGACGGCCTCCTCGTCACCCTCGAAGTCGCCGCCCTGAGCGCCGTATCGGGGCTGATCGGCGGGGTCCTGCTGGCCCTCGCGCGGCAGTCCGGCAGCCCGGTGCTGCGCGCCGTCAGCTGGACCTACACCTGGCTGTTCCGCTCCGTGCCGCTGATCGTCGTACTGATCTTCCTCTACAACTTCAGCGCCCTCTACAAGACCTTGAGCCTCGGCATCCCCTTCGGGCCCGCCTTCGTCACCTTCGACGAGTCGAGGCTCGCCACCGACATGACGGTCGCCGTCATCGGACTCGGCCTCAACGAGGCGGCGTACGCGGCCGAAGTGGTGCGCGGCGGGCTGCTCTCCGTCGACCAGGGCCAGCACGAGGCGGCCGCCGCGCTCGGTCTGCCCAGGAGCTACCAGTTCACCCGGATCGTGCTGCCGCAGGCGCTGCGCTCCATCACGCCCAACTACGTCAACCAGCTCATCGGCCTGGTCAAGAGCACGTCCCTGGTGTTCTACGTGTCGCTGCTCGACCTGTTCGGCTCCGTGCAGACCATGGGCAGCACCTACCCCGGCGACATCGTGCCGCTGCTGCTGGTCGCCACCGTCTGGTACCTGATCCTGACCAGCGCCGTCTCGATCGTCCAGTTCTACGTCGAGCGGTACTTCGCCCGGGGAGCCACCCGGGCCCTGCCGCCGACCCCGCTCCAGAAGGCACGCGCCGCCCTCGCCGCGTTCCGCACCCGGCTGCGCGGGGAGGCCGCCGTATGACCGCCGCCGCCTCTCGCGCCGCGCCCCCGGCCCCTGGACCCACCCCTCTTCCCGCTCCCCGGACGCACCATCGAACGACAAGGACAGCCATGCCCAGCCACCTCACCCGACGCAGCCTGATACGCGGTCTGTCCGCGGCCACCGCGGTCGCCTCCCTCGTCGGCACCCTCGCCGCCTGCGGCGGCAGCGGCGAAGCGGCCACCACGACCGACGCCGCCGGGACGGTGACCGTGGGCAGGGTGTCCAACGGCGCCGCGAGACAGACCGAGTTGAAGGTCCCCGAGGTCGCCTCGCTGCACGCCGAACTGCCCGCCGCCGTCCGCGAGCGGGGCACCCTGAACATCGTCGTGGGCGCGCTGCCCGACGGCTTCCCGCCGCTCGCCTACATCGGCGGCGACCAGCGGACCCTCACCGGCGCCGAGCCCGACCTCGGCCGCCTGGTCGCCGCGGTCCTCGGCCTCAAACCCCGACTGTCCAACGCCACATGGGAGAACATGTTCGTCGGCATCGACAGCGGCAAGGCCGACGTCGGCTTCGCGAACATCACCGACACCGAGGAACGCAAGAAGAAGTACGACTTCGCCTCGTACCGCAAGGACAACGTGGGCTTCGAGGTGCTGAAGAAGAGCACCTGGAATTTCGGCGGGAACTACGAGAACCTCGCCGGGAAGACGGTCGCCGTCGACAACGGCACCAACCAGGAGAAGATCCTCCTGGAGTGGCAGAGCAAGCTGAAGGCCGAGGGCAAGACCCTCACCGTCAAGCACTACGCCAGCAAGAACGCGACCTATCTGGCGCTGTCCGGCGGCCGGATCGACGCCTACTTCGCGGCGAACCCCGGCGTCGCCTACCACGTCACCCAGACCGCGAAGTCGCCGAACCCGACCCGTAGCGCGGGAACCTATTCCGGGGCGGGCGCGAGCCTCCAGGGGCTGATCGCGGCCACCACGAAGAAGGACAGCGGCCTCGCCGAGCCCATCGCGGACGCCGTCAACCACCTGATCGAGAACGGGCAGTACGCGAAGTGGCTGGCCGCCTACCACCTCTCCGACGAGGCCGTGGCGAAGTCCCGGGTCAACCCGCCCGGACTGCCGCTCAGCGATTCCTGAGCAGCCGGCCCGAACGGCTCCCGCGGCCGGGAACACCGAGTGGGGCCGGGGTGTTGTGCCTCAGGACGAGATGGGTGCGGCCGCCGTAGGGGCGGCCCGCCGAGCGCGGTGGACGGAGGTGGCGGAGATGACCGAGGACCCGAGGCACCTTCCGTGCGCACGCGTCCTGCGGACCGCCCGCTCCGCCGTGCTGTACTCCCGGCCCCATATCGACCTCCAGCGCGTGGCCGGCGCGCTCTGTCGCGCCTGACGCTCCCCCTCCGCCCTCGCGGCCGCGCGGATCTCCCGTCCCGCCGCGCCCGCCCGCCGCCGTGACCCGCCCTCGGCGGGGCCCGGCGCGCCCTCGTACGGACACCCAGGAAGGCGCCAACTCGTGTCCTCTGCCCCCTCCTTGACCCACCCCGACTCCCACCCCGACTCCCACTCCGACCCTCGCATCCACCTCGCCGTCGCCCTGGACGGCACCGGCTGGCACCCCGCCTCCTGGCGGGAGCCCGTCGCCCGCCCGGACGAGCTGTTCACCGCCGGATACTGGGCCGATCTGGTCGCCGAGGCCGAGCGGGGTCTGCTCGACTTCGTGACCATCGAGGACGGCCTCGGCCCCCAGTCCGCGCACCCGCTGGAGCCCGACGACCGCACCGACCAGGTACGCGGCCGGCTCGACGCGGTGCTCGTCGCCTCCCGCATCGCCCCGCTCACCCGGCACATCGGCCTGGTCCCGACCGTGGTGGCCACCCACACCGAGCCGTTCCACATCTCCAAGGCGATCGCCACCCTCGACTACGTCAGCACCGGCCGCGCCGGGCTGCGGGTGCGGATCACCGCCCGGCCGGACGTGGCCGACCACTTCGGCCGCCGTACGGTCGAGCGGATCGAGGCGTACGACAGCCCGGACGCCCAGGGCCTGGTCACCGAGCTGTTCGAGGAGGCGGCCGACTACGTGGAGGTGGTGCGCAGGCTCTGGGACAGCTGGGAGGACGACGCCGAGATCCGCGACCGCGCGACCGGCCGGTTCGTCGACCGGGACAAGCTGCACTACATCGACTTCGAGGGCCGCTTCTTCAGCGTCAAGGGCCCCTCCATCACCCCCCGCCCGCCCCAGGGGCAGCCGCTGGTCAGCGCCCTCGCGCACGACACCGTGCCGTACCGGCTGCTGGCCCGGGGGGCCGACGTCGGCTACGTCACCCCGCGCGATACGGCGCACGCCCGCGCGATCGTGGCCGAGATCCGCGCCGAGCAGCGGAGCGCCGGGCGGGCGGGGGAGACCCTGCATGTCTTCGGGGACCTCCTGGTCTTCCTGGACGACAGCGCGGGTGAGGCCGAGGCGCGGCGGGCGCGACTGGACGCGCTCGCGGCGGAGCCGTACACCGGTGACGCGCCGATCTTCACCGGCACGGCGGCACAACTCGCCGATCTCCTTGAGGAGTTGGCGGGCGCGGGGCTGACCGGGTTCCGGCTGCGGCCCGCCGTCGCCGGGCACGACCTGCCCCGGATCAGCCGCGACCTGGTGCCCGAGCTCCAGCGCCGGGGCCGGTTCCGCACCGCCTACGAGGCGGACACCCTGCGCGGCCTGCTCGGCCTCGCCCGCCCCGCCAACCGCTACACCGCCGCCACTGCCGCCGCTGCCACCGCCGTCTGAGCCGGAGGACCGTACGACCATGAGCAAGCCGCTGAAGCAGATCCATCTGGCCGCCCACTTCCCCGGCGTCAACAACACCACCGTGTGGAGCGACCCGGCCGCCGGCAGCCATATCGAGTTCAGCTCCTTCGCGCACTTCGCGCGCACCGCCGAACGCGCCAAGTTCGACTTCCTGTTCCTCGCCGAGGGCCTGCGCCTGCGCGAACAGGGCGGGCAGATATACGACTTGGACGTGGTCGGCCGCCCCGACACCTTCACGGTGCTGGCCGCGCTCGCCGCCGTCACCGACCGGATCGGACTGACCGGCACCATCAACTCCACGTTCAACGAGCCCTATGAGGTGGCCCGCCAGTTCGCCAGCCTCGACCACCTCTCCGGCGGCCGCTCCGCGTGGAACGTGGTCACCTCCTGGGACGCCTTCACCGGCGAGAACTTCCGCCGCGGCGGCTTCCTGCCGCGGGACGAACGCTATTCACGCGCCCAGGAGTTCCTGGCCACCGCGCACGAGCTGTTCGACTCCTGGAGCGGCGACGAGATCCTCGCCGACCAGGACACCGGCGCCTTCCTGCGGCACGCGCGGGCCGGGGCCTTCGCGCACCGGGGGAAGCACTTCGACATCCACGGCCGGTTCAACGTGCCGCGCTCCCCGCAGGGCCGCCCGGTGATCTTCCAGGCGGGCGACTCCGACGAGGGCCGCGAGTTCGCCGCCGCCGGGGCGGACGCCATCTTCAGCAGGTACTCCCACCTGGAGGAGGGCCGCGCCTTCTACGCCGACGTCAAGGGCCGCCTCGCCAAGTACGGCCGCCGCCCCGACCAGTTGCTCATCCTGCCCGCCGCGACCTTCGTGCTCGGCGACACCGACGCCGAGGCCGGTGAACTCGCCCGCGAGGTGCGCCGCCGACAGGTCAGCGGGGCCACCGCGCTCAAGCACCTGGAGTTCGTCTGGAACCGCGACCTGTCGGGGTACGACCCGGAGGGCCCGCTGCCCGAGATCGATCCGCTGGTGAGCGAGGAGCACATCTCCCGGGGCCGCGCCCAGGTGCGGATGTACCGGGACCCGGTCGCCATCGCCCGCGAGTGGCGCGAGCTGGCCGAGGCCAACAAGTGGTCCATCCGCGATCTGGTGATCAACAACGGCAACCGGCAGACCTTCGTGGGCGCCCCCGCCACCGTGGCCCGGACCATCAACGAGTTCGTGCAGGCGGACGCCTCCGACGGGTTCATCCTCGTCCCGCACATCACCCCGGGCGGCCTCGACCCGTTCGCCGACAAGGTGGTCCCGCTCCTCCAGGAACAGGGCGTCTTCCGCGCCGACTACGAGGGCACCACCCTGCGCGAGCACCTGGGCCTGGCGCACCCCGACGCCGCCGCCCCGGCCGAGCGGGCCGCCTCGTAACAGCGGCAGGGCAGCGGCGCGGGCGCGCACGTCACCTCCCCCGTGGGTGACGTACGCGCCCGCTCCCCCCCTGGGTGCCGGACTATGGACCGTGCCGCCCGCGTGTGCTCACCAGCACATCACCGCCGTCTGTCCCGCCCCCCAGACGGAGTAGACGCGGACGCGGACGAAGTAGCGGCGGCCCCGGACGAGCCGTACCCGCAACCGGGCGTTGTCCGGGGTGCCGCCGTCGTCGTGGCCGGCGAGGAAACGCGGCTCCCCGTCCCGCTCCTCGAAGACCACGAGCACGGTGTCGGCGTCGCCGAAGGTCCCCACGGTGTAGTCGCGGGTCCCCGTCGGCTCGACGACGAAGTCCGCCTGCTCGCCCGGACCCAGGCCCAGCGGTGCCGAACAGAACGGCACCAGCGGGTCGGGTCCGGGCGTGGTACCCGGGTACCAGCGCAGGACGAACTCCCGGTCCCGGTCCGAGGGTTGCTCGGCCGGACGCAGTCCCCCGCGGTACTGCTCCGGCTCCAGCACGAGCCCCGGACCGAACGGCAGGGCCATCACCGAGCGCGGGTCCCACACCGCGCCCCTGGACTCCCCGGCGTCCAGCGCCCGCAGGACGTTGGTGTACGCCGTGTCCCGGCTCCAGTGGTTCGGCGGGCCCGCCAACTCCGCGTAGACGGCCTCGTCGTCCCAGTGCAGCCCGGCGCAGGGGTTCTGGTGCTCGTGCACCAGGCCCAGCGCGTGCCCGATCTCGTGCAGGACCGTGCCGCGCTCCCCCTGCGCGGTCACGTCCCAGCCGAGATTCATGGTGCGCTCGCCCCGGCCGACGGCGAGGGCCTCGCGGCCCACCGCCGACCAGGAACCCCCGCCGGCCTGGAACCCGATCCGCAGCTCGGCCTCCCCCCGGTCGCCGACCTCCGTGAAGGCGACCCCGATGCCGAGCGCCTCCCACTGCGCGAAGCACTCGCGGACCACGTCCAGCTGCTCCTTGCCGCCCGCCCACGTCACCCGGCGCAGCTCCCCGGTCCCGGGGACCGGGATGACCGAGGCGTCGTGGTCGGTGTCGAGGAAGCAGTAGTGCAGGACCGTGCCGTTGACCCACATGCGCCGCCCGGCGAGCAGCGCGGCCTGCCGCTCGGCGGTCAGCCCCGGTCCGAAGGACGGGGCCGGCTGCCGTGAGAGCGAGCACAGGCGTCGGGTCATGCGGCCAGCGTGCCCGTCGCGCGGCCACCGGCGCCTGAGTCGGGGGCTACTCAAGTCGCCCTGTATCAAACCTGAGTACGCGTGCTCTGGTTGGTGTGAGGACTTACGAACAGGACGCGAAGACCCTCGAACTGCCCTGGCCGTTCACCGGCCGGGAGGACGAACTGGAGCTGGTGCGGGGGGCGATGACCTCAGGCAGGCCTGGCGTCGTGGTGACCGGTCCGGCCGGGCGCGGCAAGACCCGGTTGATCACGGAGGCGCTCCGGGGCACGGACCACGTCCGGGTGACCGGCACGCCCGAGGCCCGCCATCTGCCTCTCGCGGCGTTCGCGCACCTGCTGCCCGGCACCGGCTCGCTGCCCGGCGCGCTGCGGGCCCTGTCCGGCGTCCGGCTCCTCGTCGTGGACGACGCCCATCTGCTGGACGAGGACTCCGCCGCGCTGGTGCACCAGCTGGCCGCGAACGGGCGCACCCGGCTGATCGTCGCCGCGTGCGACGAGCCGTCGGCGCCCGGCGCGGTGTCCCGGCTGTGGACCGGGGAGCTGCTGCCCCGGCTGGCCCTCGCCCCGCTGCCCGAGGAGGACACCGCGGCCCTCCTCGGCGCGGCCGGGTTCGAGGCGCTCACCGTGCGGCGGCTGCACCGGCTGTGCCGGGGCGATCTGCGGCTGCTGCGCTCCCTGGTGGCCGCGCTGGTGGCCGGGGAGGGCCTGCTCGCCGTGCCCGGCACCGGTGAGCGCGCCTGGCGCGGGCCGCTGCCCGTCACCCCGGCCGTCCGCGACCGGCTCGCACCCCTCCTGGAGCGCGCCGCGCCCGGCGAGCGCGAGATCCTGGAACGGCTCGCCTTCGCCGAACCCGCGCGGCTGCCCCTGCCCGACCTCGACCTCGATGTCCTCGAAGGGCTGGAGACGGCCGGTCTGATCGCCGTGGACGACGCGGGCGGGGTCGCGCTCGCCGACCCGCTGCACGGACCGGCGCTGCGGGCGGTGACCGGACGGCTGCGCGCCCGTCGGCTGAGCCGGGCCGCGGCGGGCCGAGGTGCCGCGCTCGAAGCCGAACAGCGGCTCCTGGTCGAGCGGTTGGCCCAGCTGGACGTACGCCCGGTGGGCACGCCGGTGGGGGACTGGGCGGTGGCCGAGGGGGAGCCGGTACCGGCCGGGTACGCGGCGCTGCGGGCCCGGTTCGCCCGGCTGGGCGGCGCGGTGCGGGACGCCGCCGCATGGGCGCGGGAGGGGCTGCGATGGGCGCCGGGGGACGCCGGGTGCGCGGCGGAACTCGCCCTGGCAAAGGCCGAGTCGGACGAATCGGGGCACGGCCCGGCCGAGGGCGACGCGTACGCGCGCTACGGGGCCGTACGGATCGGGGAGCCCGCTCGCGCGCTGCCCGCGGGCAGTGTGCTCGCCCGGCACGCCGAGGCGCTGGCGCGCCGGGACGGGGACGCGCTGGACCGCGCCGCGATCGCCCTGGCGGAGCGCGGGTTCCTGCTGTTCGCGGCGGAGGCCCACGCCCAGGCCGTACGCGTCCACCGCGACCCCCGGGCCGGGCGCCGCTCCCGCACCCGGGCGCTCGCCCTGGCCCGCCGCTGCCAGGGTGCCCGGACCCCGGCGCTGGCCCAGCTGGTGCTCGGCGAACTCACCGCGCGGCAACGGCAGATCGTGGCGCTGGCGGCGGCGGGCCTGAGCAACCGGGAGATCGCCGAGCGGCTGACGCTGTCCGTGCGGACGGTCGGCAACCATCTGTACAGCGCGTACACCCGGCTGGGCACGGGCGACCGGGGCGCGCTGCCCTGCCTGCTGGACCGGTCGGCCTAGCCGGACTCCCGTCCCACCGGGCCGGCTTACGCCGCTCCGAACGCCGCGAACGCCCACCCCGTCGCCTGATGCACCGTGTCGGACGGCAGGGTGGTCCGGGCGTCCCGCAGCGACTCGGCCAGCGACAGGCCCGCGGTGAGGCCCTTGTGCAGGGCGAGCATCAGGGGGATCACCGCGGCGTCGTTGACCGGGGCGCTGCTCGCGACCACCCCGGCCGTGCCCAGCGGGAGCAACGCCGTGACCAGGCCGAGGAGTTCATCGGCGCCGACCGAGGCGAGCCGGGCGGTGTCGCAGCTGGAGAGGATGATCCGGTAGGGGCTGCGGGCCAGCCGCTCGAAGTCGTGCACGATCAGCGGGCCGTCCGACATCCGCAGCGCCGAGAACAGCGGGCTGTCGGCGCGGAAGGTGCCGTGGGCGGCGAGATGGGCGAGCCCCGCGCCGTCCAACTCGGACAGCACCCGTGGCACTTGGGCGTCGTCGCCCTCCAGGACCGTCGCCGTGCCGTAGCGGTCGGCCAGTTCGGGCACCTCGGCGCCGCCGGTGGCGAGCCCGGGGCCGCGCACCAGGACGGTACGGCCGTCCCGCGGCGGTTCCGTCTCCCGGGCCCGCAGCCAACTGCCCGCCGACGGCGACACACTGAGCACCCGGTCGCGCAGCGCGGGCAGCAGCGCCCACGGCACCCGGTGCAGCGCGCCCGGCGGCACGATCACCACCGGGCCCGCGCCCAGCTGCGGCACCGCCCCGGCGAGCAGCAGTTCCTGGAGCCGGGCGCCCGCCGCCTCCACCAGCGGCAGCCGCGCCTCCGCGCCCGGGTGCGCGAGCCGCCGCAGCCCGGCCTGGACGTACTCCGCCTCGGCCACCGCGTCCGCGAGCGGGCCGCCGACGAACCGCCGTACCCTGCCCTGACCGCACAGCAGCACATGCACCCGCCCCTGTACGACGGCGAGTTCGACCAGCCGTCCGTCGCCGAGCAGGTCCAGCAGCCGGGGCACGTCGAAGCGGGCCCCCTCGTGCGGGGCGGAGCCGCGGATATGGCGGGTGCGGGAGCGGATCTCCCGCTCCAGGCGCCGCTGTTCCCGCTCCAGGGCGGGTACCGGACGGCCCTCCATGCGGGACTCCTCCGCGCGGGCCGCTATCTCCCGGTACGCGGTGAGACCGCTGAGCAGTGCCGCGTCGGCGGGCGGCCGGGTCGGCGGGGTGGACAGCACGGTCGCCCGCCACCGCTCGCTCCACTCCAACAGGCGCCGGGGGCCGCCGTGGGTGAGGCTCACCTCCTGGGCCAGCGCGGCCAGTTCGGCGCCCTGCGCGGTCACATGCGCGCGCAGCTCCGAGGCGCCCAGCGTCATCCGGTGGTCGTCCAGGAGGTCCAGGCCGTGCCGGCACGCCTCCAGGACACCCCGCCGGGACCCGGCCGCGCGCGCCCGCAGCGCCTGCGCCGCCCAGCCGGTCATCCGGGCCGTCGGCGGTCCGCCCCGGCGGCTGCGCGCGGCGACCGCCAGATGCCGTTCCGCGTCCGCCGTCCAGCCCAGCGCCAGCGCGATACGGCCCGCCAGCAGCGACGCCTCGGGCGCCGCGGGCGAACCGAAGGAGGCCAGCCGCTCCGCCACCGCCGACGCGTCCCCGACCAGCCGCCCCGAGCGGCGCCCGGCCGCCACCCGCGCCTCGATCAGCACCAGCCGGGCGTGCGTCTCCCACCACAGCCGCCGCTGCGCCGCGAACAGCCGTACGGCGACGGCCGCGCGGGCGATCGCGGTGTGCGCGTCCCCGGCCGAGCGGGCCGCCCGCGCGGCGGCCAGCAGCAGTTCCGCCTTGCGGGTCGACTGGCCGCCCAGCCGGTCCAGCAGGGCGATCGCCGCGTCCGCCTCGGCCAGCGCCTCCGGGGCGAGCCCCGCGGCCATCAGCACCTCGCAGCGCCGCACCGACAGCATGTAGGTGGGGGTGCCGAGCTTCGCGTACCGCTCCTCGGCCTCGTCGAGCAGCCGCAGCGCGAGGGGGATGTCACCGGAGCGGAACGCGGCCAGGCCCCGGCTCTCCACCGCGTCCGCCTTGTCGTGCTCCTGGCCCGTGGTGTCCCACAGCCGCTCCGCCGCCGTGAAGTCCGCGTCGGCCCGCTCCACCGCGCCGAGCGCCAGATGCACCGTGGCCCGCAGGGTCAGCGCCCGCGCGGTCCAGATGTCGTCGCGCAGCTGCCTGAGCACCGGCAGCGCCCGCCGTACGTCCTCCAGCGCCTCCGGATGATGCCCCAGCACCCACCAGACGTACGCCCGCCGGTACAGCACCCGGGCCCGGGTGTGCCCGGTGCCCCGGGCGACGCCCCGCTCGAAGGAGGCGAGCCCCTGCCGTGTGCGCCCCGCGTGCACCAGTGCGACCCCCAGCGTCGCCAGTACATCCGCCTCCCGGTCGGCGGAGTCGGCGCGCGCGGCCAGGTCCCGGGCCCGGCGCAGATGCGTGAGCGCGATCCGCAGATCGCCGAAGTCCCGCTGCCAGATGCCGAGTACCTGGTGGGCGATGCTGGCGGGCAGCGGATCCGGGGCGGATTCGAGCAGCAGTTCGGCGCGCGCCCGTGCCTCGCCGGGATCGGCGAACACCAGGGGCAGCAGTTGGAGGGCCGGCTCGCTTCCCGCTGTCACGCCTCGCATGGTAGTGGCCTGTATCAGGCGGCGGACCGGCGGCTCTCACTCTCGTACACCGTCTTTCAGGGGGAGGACACGGCATGGCACTCCAGCGGTACCGCGAACAGTTCGATCACATCCAGCGCTCGATGTCCGACGTCCCGTTGGCCATGGGCCCGGACGACGACGCCCACCCGCTGTACGAGAAGGGGGTCGTCCTCGCCCGGTCCGGGGAGGAGGCCCGCGCCGTGGAGGACACGGTGCGCGCCCACTTCACCGAGACCCGGGGGCTGCTGCCCGACCATGTGCGCCGCGACGGCCCGGACGGCGGCCGCACCGGGGTCACCCGCATCCGGGTCGGCGCCCCCGACCTCGGGGACGACGTGGTGCCGCACGCGCTGGGCGCCCTGCGCGCGGCCGAGGAGCGGCACGGGCGCAGGCTGGTCAGCCGCAACCACGTGGTGCACATCGCGGTCAACGCCTGCCCCGGGGACGAACCGGTGCCCATCGCGCGCTCCGCGGCGCCCAACCCGGCCGCCGCCGGGACCGGACACGACCCCGCCACCGCCGTCCGCGTCCTGGTGGTCGACACCGGTCTGGTGCACGACCACCACGCCTACCCGCTGCTCGCCCACACCACCGGCGACACCCAGGCGGCCGAGACCGACGGCGGCGGGTTGCTGCGCCAGTACGTCGGCCACGGCACGTTCATCGCGGGCATCCTCGCCGCCGTCGCGCCCAACACCGACATCACCGTCCGCGGCACCCTGAACGACGCGGGCGCCGTACTGGAGTCGGAGTTCGGCGCCCGGCTCTTCGATGCCGTCGACGGGGCGGGCTGGCCCGATGTGATCAGCCTCTCCGCGGGCAGCCCCGCCCGGGGCCTGCACGGACTGCTCGGCCTGGACGCGTTCATGCGCGAACTGCGTGAGCAGCGCACCCTGTTGGTCGCCGCCGCCGGGAACAACGGCAGCGATGTGCCGTTCTGGCCCGCCGCCTACTCGGCCCTGCCCGAGTACGCGGACAGCGTCGTCTCCGTCGGCGCGCTGCGCTCGGACGGCGAGGGCCCCGCCTGCTTCAGCAACCACGGCCGCTGGGTACGCGTCTTCGCCCCCGGCGAGCGCCTCACCAGCGCCCTCACCGGCTTCGGCACCCCGGTGCCGTACCTCTACCAGCACTCCACCTACGACGACTGCCGGTACGGCTTCGACTACTCCTGCACCTGCCAGTACCCGCGCCACACCGGTGCGTTGAGCGAGGCCCGGGAGAGCACCGGGGGCAAGCCGGACCAGGTGATGTTCGACGGGTTCGCGCAGTGGAGCGGCACCTCCTTCGCCACCCCGGTCGCCGCCGGGCTCGTCGCCGCCCTGATGACCTCCGAGCGCGAGCGCGATCCCCGTACGGCGGGCGCCCGGCTGCTGGCGGACGCGACCCACCGCACCGACGTGCGCGGGGCGAAGGTGCGCGCGCTGCGGCCGCCCACCTGGCGCCCGGTCCCGGTCACGGCCCCGGCGCTGCCCGCATGAGCGCCGGAACCCTCCGCTCCACGGCGTACCATGACGAGCCCTATACGAGGGGTGGAGCCGTGGAGCGAACAGAGGTCGGCGCGCTCGTCCGGTCCGCCGTCGACGGGGACGCCGCGGCCTGGAAGGCGCTGGTGGAGGGCATGAGCCCGCTGGTGTGGTCGGTGGTGCGCGCCCATCGGCTCTCCGACGCGGACGGGCACGAGGTCTACCAGACCGTGTGGTTCCGCTTCGCCCAGCATCTGGGGCGGATCAGGGAGCCCGACAAGACCGGCGCGTGGCTGGCGAGCACCGCCCGCCACGAATGCCTGAAGGTCATCAAGGGCATGACGCGGCTCACCCTCACGGATGATCCGCAGGTCCTGGACCGGGCGAGCGAGGACCGTACGCCGGAGCAGACACTGATCGACTCCGAGGAGGCGGCGGACCGGGCCGAACGGGTCCGTCGCCTGTGGCAGGAGCTGGACGAACTGGGCGAGCGCTGCCGTCAGTTGCTGCGCGTGCTGGTCTCCTCGCCGCCGCCCAGCTATGTGGAGATCTCGGCCGCGCTCGGCATCGCGGTCGGCAGCATCGGCCCCCTGCGCCAGCGCTGTCTGCGCCGGCTGCGGGCCCGGATGGACCAACGGGGTGCGGCATGAACAAGGACAACGGGTTCCCCCGCGACGGAGCGGACGGGGACGGGGACGAGTCGGCGGACGCGCTCACGGCGGACGCGCTGCCGGCGGCCACGGCGGACGCGCTGCTGGAGGAGGAGCTGCGGCAGGCCGCGGCCGTCCTCGACCCCGTGCCCGACTTCCTGCGCCAACTCGCCCTTGAGGCATACGCCTTGCACGACCTCGACGCGCGGATCGCCGAGCTGACCTTCGACTCGCTGGTGGACGCGCTGCCGGTGCGCGGGGTCACGGACGCGCCGCGCATGCTGACGTTCCGCGCGGGCGCGCTCACCGTCGATGTCGAGGTCACCGGCGACGGGCTGATCGGGCAGGTGCTGCCCCCGGGCTCGGCGCGGATCGAGGTGCTCGGCGGTCCGGGCGCCGCCCGCCCGGTCACCGTCGACAGCCTCGGCCGCTTCATGAGCGACGACCCGCCCTCCGGGCCCTTCGCCCTGCGGCTGCGCACCGGCACGGAGGTGATCGTCACGGAGTGGCTGCGGGCCTGAGCGGGCGGCGGCTCACCAGGTCACCGGCAGGGTGCGCGGCCCCCGGATCATCGTCTGCTGCCGCCACCGGACCTCCTCCGGCGGCACGGCGAGCCGCAGCCCCGGCAGCCGGTCCAGGAGCGTGTCCACCAGCAGTTCCAGCTGGAGACGGGCCAGGACCGCGCCGGTGCAGTAGTGGTGGCCGTTGCCGAAGGCGACATGCGGGTTGGGATCCCGGTCCGGGAGGATGCCGTCCGGGTCCGGGAAGACCTCGGGGTCGCGGTTGGCGGCCAGGTAGGAGACGTAGACCGCCTCGCCCGCGGCGATCCGGTGCCCGGCGATCTCCACGTCCTCCAGGGCGATCCGGGCGAGCCCGACGGTGCTGCGGTGCGGGATCCAGCGCAGCAACTCGTCGAACACCGGGCCGCGTTCGTCGGGCCGCGCGCGCATCCGTGCCATCAACTCGGGCCGGGTCAGCATCAGATAGAGCATCTGCCCGCAGTTGTGGGTGACCGCCTCGCCGCCGATCTGGAGCGGACCGGCGAGCCCCGCGGCCTCCTCCTCGCCGATCTCGCCGCGCGCCACGGCGCCCGCGAGCAGCGAGTAGACGTCCTCGCCGGCGCTGCGCGCGCGGGCCCGGACGATCTCGGTGATCCAGCCGTACAGGCCGTTCTTGGCCCGGTCGGCGGCCTCCGCGCCCCCGCGCAGGGAGATGATCTGCCGGGTCCAGTCGTGCACCTGGTCCCGGTCGGTGTCGGGGACGCCCATCACCTCGCTGACGACGTACAACGGGAACGGCTCCAGCACCCGCTCGACGAGGTCGGCGGGCGGGCCCTCGCGGACCATGCCGTCGACCAGCTCGTCCAGGATCCGCTGGGCGCGGGGCCGCAGCCGCTTCATCGCGCCGACCGTGAAGGCACCCGCGAGGGGCTTGCGCAGCCGGTTGTGGTCCGGCTGGTCGGCCCAGGCGAGCGAGCCGGGGCGGGGCGCGAAGTTCGGCGCCAGCCGGGTGACCCGGCCGCGAGCGACCGCCGCGCGGCTGAACCGCGGGTCGTTGGTGATCAGCTTCACATGTTCGTAGCGGGTGGCCAGCCAGGCCCAGCCCTCCCCGAACGGCAGCCGTATTCGGGTCAGCGGCCCCTCACGCACCAGTCCCGCGAGCACCGGATCGAACTCGGTGCCGTCCAGATCGATCGCGGGCCAGTCCCGCACGGGGGGCGGCTCCTGGCCGGTGGGCGCACTGGTCTCCATCGTCGTCATGCCCTCCACGATGGGGCGGGGCGCGGCGGGTGTCGTGCGGGACTGCTCCAGGCGGAGGGTCCCCGGCGCGCCGACCGGCGTGGCCGCGGGGATTCCGGCTGAGCCCGGCTAGAGCGCGTCGACCAGGGCGGCCAGCGCCGCCGCGAGCCGGTCGAGGCCCCCTCCGGCCGGTCCGCCGGGCTCCTCCATGTAGGTGTCCCGCCGGATCTCGATCATCAGCGCCTCGACGCGGGGGTCGGTGCCGTGGTACGCCAGTGGCACATAGGTCCCGGCGAACGGGCTGTCCACCCCCGTCCCCCCGCACCCCGCGAACGCCTCGCGGGCGGCGGCGAGCAGCTTCGGCGGGGTGTGGAAGGGGTCGGTGCCCAGGCACACCGGCGGCCGCGGGCCGTCCCCGTGCAGCTCGTAGGGGAGCGCCCGCGCCGGGTAGGAGTGCACGTCCACGATCACGGCCCGCCCGGTCGCCGCCAGCCGCCCGGCCACGGCCCGCGTCATGGCCCCGGCGTACGGCCGGAAGTACCGTTCGACCAATGGCCGCGGGTCGGTGTCCGCGGGCCGCAGTTCCGCGCGGTGCGTGGTCCGCGTGTACACCGCGCCCATCCCGACGGCCAGCATCTCCTCCCGCTCGTCCGGGAACCGCTCCGGGTCCACCACCAACCGCGACAGCCGGTTCACGAACCGCCACGGCGTCCGCCGGGCCGCCCCCGCCGCCCGCCCGGCAAGCTCCGCGGTGTGCGCGTCCGTGATGTGATCCAGCTCCCGCTCCAGAGCGGCGTCGTCCAGCAGGATCCCGTCCCGGACCTCCCCGGGGATCGTCCGGGCGGAGTGGGGCACGTGCAGGAGGACGGGGGAGCCGGGGGCGCCGGGCACGAGGTGGAAAGAGGTCATGGCTTCTCCTCGAGGCCGACGGTACGGTGCGCCTCACCATGCCACGGGCTCAGCCAAGCAACTCCCGTACGAGTGATCCCACTTGCTCCGTCTCGATCAGGAACCCGTCGTGCCCGTACGGCGATTCCACCACCCGGGTCCGGTCCGCGCCCGGGATCGCGGCGGCCAACTCGTGCTGCTGGGCGAGGGGATAGAGGCGGTCGGAGTCGACCCCGGCGACCAGGGTGGGGGCCGTGACGCGGGCGAGGGCGGAGCGCAGGCCGCCCCGGGAGCGGCCGGCGTCATGGGCGTTCATGGCCTCCGTGAGGACGACGTAGCTCGCCGCGTCGAAGCGCCGTACCAGCTTCTCGGCGTGATGGTCCAGATAGGAGTCCACCTGGTAACGGCCGCCCCGCCAGGGGTGCTCCGCGCCCTGCGGGGCCCGGCCGAAGCGGGTGGCCAGCTCGGGCTCGCTGCGGTAGGTGACATGGGCGAGGCGGCGGGCGAGCCCGAGGCCGGTGTGCGGGCCGCGGGCGGCATCGTGGTAGTCGCCGCCCCGCCAGTCGGGGTCCGTACGGATCGCCCGCAACTGGATCCCCGCCCAGGCGATCTGCTCCGCGCTCGCCGCCCCCGTCGTGGCGAGCAGCAGCAGCGACCCGGTGCGCTCCGGGTACGCCGCCGCCCACTCCACCGCCCGCATCCCGCCCATCGAACCGCCCGCCACCAGGGCCCAGCGGTCGATGCCGAGCGCGTCCGCGAGCCATGCCTCCACCGCGACCTGGTCCCGCTGGGTGAGGAACGGGAAGGCGCCGCCCCAGGCCCGGCGGCCGTCCGGACGTGCCGAGGACGGGCCCGTGCTGCCCTGGCAGCCGCCCAGCACATTGGGGGCCACCACGAACCACCGGTCGGTGTCCAGCGGTCGCCCCGGCCCGACCAGCGGCTCCCACCAGCCGGGCGTGGGGTGCCCGGGACCGGCGGGACCGGCGACATGGCTGTCGCCGGTCAGCGCGTGCAGCACCAGCACCGCGTTGGACGCGTCCGGCGCGAGCCGCCCCCAGGTCTCGAACGCGAGCCGTACGCCGGGCAGTTCACCGCCCGCCTCCAGCGGCAGCGGCCGGTCGGCCGTGAACCACCGCCGGTGGCCCGCCGGGTCCCCCTCCCGCCAGGCACCGGTTGCCGGCACCCGCTCGGTCGCCGTGACCGCGCCCATCTACGCGCCCTTCGCCGCGCGGAAGCCGGCCTCCAGATCCGCCGTGAGATCGGCCAGGCTCTCGATGCCGACCGACAGCCGCACCAGACCCGGCGCCGTACCGGTGGCCGCCGCCTCCTCCTCGGTGAGCTGACTGTGCGTGGTGGACGCCGGGTGGATGATCAGACTGCGTACGTCGCCGATGTTCGCGAGATGGCTGAACAGCTCGACCGCGTCCACGAACCGCTTGCCCGCCTCGATCCCGCCGCGCAGCTCGAAGGAGACGATGGCACCGGCCCCGCGCGGCAGGTACTTCCGCCCGGCCTCGTACCACGGGCTGGACTCCAGGCCCGCGTAGTGGACGCTTTCCACCTCGTCCCGCCGCTCCAGCCACTCGGCGAGCGCCTGCGCGTTGGCGGTGTGCCGCTCAAGGCGCAGGCTCAGCGTCTCCACGCCCTGGAGCAGCAGGAACGCGGAGTGCGGGGCGAGCGCCGGGCCGAGGTCGCGCAGCAGCTGCACCCGCAGCTTCACCGCGAACGCGCCGGGACCGAGCGCCGGCCAGTAGCGCAGCCCGTGGTAGCTCGGGTCCGGCTCGCTGAAGTCCGGGAAGCGGTCCGGGTGGGCGCCGAAGTCGAAGGTGCCGCCGTCCACCACCACACCGGCGACCGCCGTGCCGTGCCCGCCGAGGAACTTGGTCGCCGAGTGCACCACGATGTCCGCGCCGTGCTCGATCGGCCGCAGCAGGTACGGGGTGGGCACGGTGTTGTCCACGATCAGCGGCACCCCGGCCGCGTGCGCCACGTCCGCGACCGCCCGTACGTCCAGCACATTGCCGCGCGGATTGCCGAGCGACTCGGCGAACAGCGCCTTGGTGGTGGGCCGGATCGCCGCCCGCCAGGCCTCGGGGTCGTCCGGGTCGTCCACGAAGGACACCTCGATGCCGAGCCGCGCCAGCGTGTGCCGGAAGAGGTTGTACGTGCCGCCGTACAGCGCCGTGCTGGAGACGATGTGGTCACCGGCGCCCGCCAGGGTCAGGATCGCCAGGGTCTCCGCGGCCTGCCCCGAGGCCAGCGCGACCGCCCCGACCCCGCCCTCCAGCGCGGCGATCCGCTGCTCGAAGACGTCCGTGGTGGGGTTGTGGATCCGGGTGTAGATGTTGCCGGGCTCGGCCAGCGAGAACAGGTCGGCCGCGTGCTGGGTGTCCCGGAACACGAACGAGGTGGTCTGGTAGACGGGGGTGGCCCGTGCGCCGGTCGCGGGGTCGGGGGCGGCGCCCGCGTGGATCTGCTTCGTCTCGAAGGACCAGGCGGCGGTGTCGGGCTGCGTGCTCATGGTGCGTGCTCCTCGTGCGCGGGAGGCGGTGACGTGGCACGAGGCAACCACGCGCGCTGTTCGGCCGACAGGCCTACGCGCGAGGCGACATGAGGACGTCATGGACGACACGCGGCCGCAATGCTCCCGACACGGGGTGCGGTTCGCGTGATCGGCCATGCGTACGGTCGGGGCGAACGTCCATGCGGCGCGCCCGCGGTGATCGTCCCGGCCGGGTACCGGTTGTCACCGTCCCGTCACAGCCGCGGGGACCGGTGAAACCCGTGACCCCGGTCCGCCATCTCCCCCGATGTCAGCAGATCTTCACAGCAGAGGACGCTCCATGAACCACCGCCATGTCTCCGCCGCCCTCGTCGCCGCCTCGGCCGCGGCCCTCCTCGCCACCGCCTGCGGGACCGCCGGTGCCGCCCCGCAGGAGGGGACCGCCAAGGCCGCCGCCGGGGCCACCACCTGGAAGCCGTGCCACCTGCCCGCGGGCCGGCACTTCCTGAAGCTGGCCTCGGCCAAGAACGTCAAGGGCAAGGCCGTCGTGCGCGTCACCCCGCAGACGTGCAAGGTGAACACGAGGAACGACGAGGACGTCGTCTACACCCCGAGCGGCGCGGCCCGTTCGCTCGGCTTCGCGCCGGGCGCCTCCGTCGAGGTGCTGCGCGAGACCACGAGCGTGAAGGTCGCCCCGACGTGGCTGGCGAACCACAAGCTCGCCAACAGCCCGTACTTCTCCTACCACGTCAACGCCAAGGGCCAGATCACCGCCCTCTCGGAGATCTACCACCCGTAGGCGGGAACGGCGACGCGTTCCAGGTGGCCGACGGGCGCATCACCGCGTCCGCCTTCTCCTGGTCGACGCGGTAGTAGCCGCCGAGGTCGGCCGGCTCGCCCTGGACGCCGTTCAGCTCGGTCACGATCTGCTGCTCGTCGGCCGCGAGGGCCTCGGCGAGCGGCGCGAACGCCTTGGCCAGGTCGGCGTCGTCGGTCTGCTTGGCCAGCTCCTGCGCCCAGTACAGGGACAGGTAGAAGTGGCTGCCGCGGTTGTCGATGCCGCCGAGGCGACGGGTCGGGGACTTGTCCTCGTTGAGGAAGGTCGCCGTGGCGCGGTCCAGGGCGTCGGCCAGGACCTTGGCGCGGGTGTTGCCGGTGGCCGTCGCGTACTGCTCCAGGGACGGTACGAGCGCGAAGAACTCGCCGAGCGAGTCCCAGCGCAGGTAGTTCTCCTTGACCAGCTGCTGGACGTGCTTGGGCGCGGAGCCGCCGGCGCCCGTCTCGAACAGGCCGCCGCCCGCCATCAGCGGGACGACCGACAGCATCTTGGCGCTGGTGCCCAGCTCCAGGATCGGGAACAGGTCGGTCAGGTAGTCGCGCAGCACGTTGCCGGTGACCGAGATGGTGTTCTCGCCGCGGCGGATGCGCTCCACCGACAGCTTGGTGGCCTCGATCGGGGACAGGATCCGGATGTCCAGGCCCTCGGTGTCGTGCTCCGGCAGGTACTGCTTGACCTTGGCGATCAGCTGCGCGTCGTGGGCGCGGTTCTCGTCCAGCCAGAACACGGCCGGGTCGCCGGTGGCGCGGGCGCGGGTGACGGCCAGCTTGACCCAGTCGCGGATCGGGGCGTCCTTGGTCTGGCAGGCGCGGAAGATGTCGCCCTCGGCCACGGCCTGCTCCAGGACCACGTCGCCGGCCGCGTCGATCAGGCGGACCGTGCCGGCGGCCGGGATCTCGAAGGTCTTGTCGTGGGAACCGTACTCCTCGGCCTTCTGCGCCATCAGGCCGACGTTCGGCACCGAGCCCATGGTGGACGGGTCGAAGGCGCCGTTGGCGCGGCAGTCCTCGATCACGGCCTGGTAGACGCCGGAGTAGCTGTGGTCCGGCAGCACCGCGAGGGTGTCGTGCTCCTGGCCGTCCGCGCCCCACATGTGGCCGGAGGTGCGGATCATCGCGGGCATGGAGGCGTCCACGATGACGTCCGAGGGGACGTGCAGGTTGGTGATGCCCTTGTCGGAGTCGACCATGGCCAGCGCCGGGCCGTCGGCCAGCTCGGCGTCGAAGGACGCCTTGATCTCGGCACCCTCGGGCAGGTTCTCCAGGCCCTTGTAGATGCCGCCGAGGCCGTCGTTCGGGGAGAGACCGGCCGCCTTGAGCGTCTCGCCGTACTTCGCGAACGTCTTCGGGAAGAAGGTGCGCACCACGTGACCGAAGATGATCGGGTCGGAGACCTTCATCATCGTGGCCTTCAGGTGCACGGAGAACAGCACGCCCTCCTCCTTCGCGCGGGCGACCTGCGCGGCGAGGAACTCGTTGAGGGCCCCGGCGCGCAGCACGGCCGCGTCCACGACCTCACCGGCGACGACCTTGAGCGGCGCGCGCAGCTCGGTGGTGGTGCCGTCGGCGCCGACCAGCTCGAAGCGCAGGGTGGTGTCCTCGGCGATCACCGCGGACTTCTCGGTGCCCGCGAAGTCGTTCTCGCTCATGGTCGCCACATTGGTCTTGGACTCGGCGGTCCAGGCGCCCATGCGGTGCGGGTGGGTCTTGGCGTAGTTCTTCACCGAGGCCGGGGCGCGGCGGTCGGAGTTGCCCTCACGCAGGACCGGGTTGACCGCGGAGCCCTTGATCTTGTCGTAGCGGGCGCGGATGTCACGCTCCTCGTCCGACTTCGGGTCGTCCGGGTAGTCCGGCAGCGCGTAGCCCTTGCCCTGGAGCTCGGCGACGGCGGCCTTGAGCTGCGGGATGGACGCCGAGATGTTCGGCAGCTTGACGATGTTGGCCGAAGGGGTCTTGGCCAGCTCGCCCAGCTCGGTCAGCGCGTCCGCGATGCGCTGGTCCTCGTTCAGGTATTCCGGGAAAACGGCGATGATGCGCCCGGCCAGCGAGATGTCACGGGTCTGCACGGGCACACCGGCCTGCGCGGCATACGCCCGGACCACCGGCAGGAACGAATGCGTCGCCAGGGCCGGGGCCTCGTCTGTGTACGTGTAGATGATGGTCGAGTCAGTCACCGGGTGCTCCGCTCCACGTCTGCAACATTGCTCGACATCAAGATATCTCGTGCCGGGGGCGGGCTCGACAGGGGTGGCGCCTGAGGCCGCTGTTTTCCGCCGACCAGCCGCGCACCTGGTCAGTCGCCTCCGCCCGATTCCCCGGGCCCGCGGGCGAGCTCGCGCTCGATCCAGCGGCAGATCACCTCCACGACGTACAGGTGTTCGGCCCTGCTGAGCCGGCGTCCCTTGGGGATGCCGTGCCGGCGCAGCAGGCAGGTCCGGCAGCAGGTGGCGGTCGCGTGCTGCGCCACGAAGACGGGGTGACCCCGGTACGGCGTCTGTTTCCCGTCCTTGTACGGCTCGGCCGGCGCGAGCCGCTTCGCGACCAGGTCATAGGCGTGCCACCTGAGGGTGGCCGCCCCCTTCTCCGCGGCGGTGACCCGCTCCGGCCCCCGCAGCCAAAACCGCGCCCGGAACGGCTGCCGCGCGAGGGCGTCGAGCCGCTGATCGAGGAGGCGGGGGTCGGGTGAAACGGTCATGACGGTACGAGGGTACGGGGTGGGGTGATGATCGTGCCGGGCGCGTGGGGCGGCGTCCGGCTCCAGGGGTTGGGGCCCCTCCCATGAGGGGGATGCCGCTTTCCTGGCGGGATTTGATCCGCGTGCCGGGGTTTCGCTCCGGCGCGCCCCCGCAGCCGCGCCCTGACCGGCGAGCGGCCCGCTACTCGGCCGCCTCCCGCGCCATGTCCCCCGCGCCGCGCTGCTGCGGGATCGTGAAGGAGCCCTGCTGGATGGCGACCGTGCGGACCGGGGAGGGGATGTGGATGCCCTCTTCCTGGTAGCGGCGGTGCAGGCGCTTGATGAACTCGTGTTTGATCCGGTACTGGTCGCTGAACTCGCCGATACCGAGGATCACCGTGAAGCCGATGCGGGAGTCGCCGAAGGTGTGGAAGCGGATCGCGGGCTCATGGTCCGGCAGCGCGCCCGGCACCTTGCGCATGACCTCCGTGACCACCTCGGCGGTCACCCGCTCCACCCGCTCCAGGTCGGCGTCGTAACTCACCCCCACCTGCACCGGCACCGTGAGCCGCTGCTCGGGCCGGGTGTAGTTGGTCATATTGGCCTTGGCGAGCTGGCCGTTCGGGATCACCACCAGGTTGTTGGACAGCTGGCGGACCGTCGTCTGACGCCAGTTGATGTCGACGACGTACCCCTCCTCACCGCTGCTCAGCTGGATGTAGTCGCCCGGCTGGACGGTCTTGGACGCCAGGATGTGGACGCCCGCGAAGAGGTTCGCGAGGGTGTCCTGAAGCGCGAGCGCCACCGCGAGGCCGCCGACGCCCAGCGCGGTGAGCAGCGGCGCGATGGAGATCCCGAGCGTCTGGAGCACCACCAGGAAGCCGATCGCCAGGACCAGCACCCGGGTGATGTTGACGAAGATGGTCGCCGAACCCGCCACCCCCGACCGCGACTGCGTGAAGGTGTGCACCAGACCGGTGATCACCCGCGCCGCGGACAGCGTGGCCACGAGGATCAGCCACACCTCCAGCACCTGATCGGTGCGGTGCTGCACGGTCCTGCTGAGGGGCAGCACGATCGCCGCGGCCGCCACGCCCGCCGCGATCAGCGCCCACGGCACGATCGAACGCAGCGCGTCCACGATGACGTCGTCACCGCTCCAGCGGGTCCGCTTGGCGTGCTTGGCCAGCCAGCGCAGCAGCGAGCGGGAGAGGAAGGCGGCCAGCAGGCCCGCCGCGACCGCGATACCGGCGACCACCGCGTCGTCCAGGGTCAGCGCGCGGTTCACCGGTCACCCCCCAGAACCGGGGTCTGCGCGGAGGGCCGTATGTGAGGTCTCGTCACGTTGTCACCTGCTCGATGTGCGGGAAGTACGAACGTGCCGGCCCCGGAACTCCGGTGACCGGCACGAGCGTTCATCCTGCCGTATCCGGAACACGCCCTACCACCGGGTCCTTCGGCGCCCCGGGGCCCCGATCAGATGATGCCCTCGGCGAGTTCGGCCTGGTCGCGGTCGCTGCCGTACGCCGCGGTCGGGGTGCCGTACGAGCGGCGGGCGACGTACCACCAGACGCTGGCGAGGAGGAGGACGACGGCCAGTGCCACGGCCGCGTAGTTCATCGTGCCGACGGTGACCGGCGAGGACTGCGGCAGGCAGAACAGGACCGTGACGCACGCCACCCAGACCACCGCCACCCAGCCGACCGGCCTGCTCCACCGGCCCAGATGCCAGGGCCCGCGCCGGAACCGGTCGCCCGCCCGCAGCCGCAGCAGCACCGGGATGGCGTACGCGGGGGTGATGCCGATGACATTGATGGCGGTCACCGCGTTGTACGCCGTCGCCGAGTACAGCGAGGGCAGCGCGAGGACCCCGGCGACCCCGGCCGACAGCCATACGGCGGCCACCGGGGTCTGGGTGCGGCCGCTGACCGTGCGCCACAGCCGGGAGCCGGGCAGCGCGCCGTCCCGGCTGAACGCGAACACCATCCGGCTGGCCGCCGCGACCTCGGCGTTCCCGCAGAACAGCTGGGCCACGATCACCACCAGCAGCAGCGCCTTCGCGCCGCCGGTGCCGAGGCCGTCGAGCAGGATCTGCGCGGGCGGTACCCCGGTGGCCGTGGTGCGCGTGGCGTCGTAGTCCTGGATGGCGAAGGTGAGCCCGGCCAGCAGGACGAAACCCGCGAGCCAGGACACCCAGATGGCCCGGACGATGCCCTTGGCCGCGGACACCGAGGCGCGCGAGGTCTCCTCGGACAGATGGGCGGAGGCGTCGTAGCCGGAGAAGGTGTACTGGGCGAGCAGCAGGCCGATCGCCGCGACGTAGAGGGGGTTCGACCAGCCGGTCCCGTTGACGAACGTGGTGAACACGAAGGACGGCGACCGGTGGTGGTCGGGCACGATCGCGAGCGCGCCGACGATCAGCGCGACACCCGCCAGATGCCACCAGACGCTGATGGAGTTGAGCAGGCTGACGACGCGGACGCCGAACAGGTTCAGCACCGCGTGCAGCAGGAGGATGGCGCAGAAGATCAGCATCGTCCGGCCCGGCGTCGGCACGAAGCCCCACTGGAGATTGGCGAACGCGCCGGTGAACAGGGCGGCTCCGTAGTCGATCCCGGCGATCGCGCCGAGCAGCCCGAGCAGGTTCAGCCAGCCCGTGTACCAGCCCCAGCGGCGGCCGCCGAGCCGGTCGGCCATGTAGTACAGGGCGCCCGAGGTCGGATACGCGCTGGTGACCTCGGCGAGCGCGAGCCCGACGCACAGCACGAACAGTCCGACGCCCGCCCAGCCCCACAGCATCACGGCGGGCCCGCCGGTGTTCAGGCCGAACCCGTACAGGGTCATGCAGCCGGACAGGATCGAGATCACCGAGAAGCTGATCGCGAAGTTGCCGAAACCGCCCATGCGGCGGGCGAGCACGGGGCGGTAGCCCAGCTCGCGCAGGCGCCGCTCCTCGTCCTGCTGCGGCAGCTCTGGGGAAGGGGACATGGGGACCTCCGGGGGTGGGGACCTGGGGGCTCGGGAGTGCGTCGGGACGGTCGGGGTTGCTCAGGTTGCTCAGGGGTGGGTTCCGGTGCAGGGACGAGGCTCGGCGCAGACCTCGGCGCAGGCCTTGGTACGCGTGCCGGTGGCGGCGTCGCCGGCCAGGGCGCGGCAGTGGTCGCGGGCGCGGGTGAACACATCCACCGGGCGTTCGCCGTCCCGGGTGCGGTACATCCAGGGCGGCGGGCTGAAGTGCGGGCCGATCGCCTCGAACACCCGGTCCGCGCAGGCGAATCGACGGGCTCCCCACAGGGCGTGCGCCAGATGGTTGAGGTCGGGTTGCGCGCGCCGGTCGGCCGGCGCGTGCTCGAACCAGGAGTGCAGGGCGGACCGCGCCTCCTCGACGGCGGCGGCCGTGGCCCAGTGCGTGTCGGGGCGGCGCGCGCGGCGATGGCGCTCGACGCGGACGTACAGGGGGAGGAGCCGGAGCGCCGATCCGGGCGGGGCCCCCGCCGCCGCCCAACGGGCGTAACCGGCCGCGTCCGTCAGCCCCTCGGAGCCGTCGTCGGCCGGGGCTCCCCTGCGAGCGTCCAGGCCGTCTCGCGCGTAGAGGAACTGGAGCATCCGGTGATGCGCCTCGCGGTTGAACGGGTCCCGCTCGGCGGCCTGGGCCAGCAGCCCCCAGGGCCCCGGCACGAGCTGCGGCTCGGGCGGGTCCGCCCGGTGCTCCGCCCAGCGCTGCTCGGGGTCCAGCTGGGCCAGGGCGAGCAGACAGATCCAGGGCACCGGATCACGCGGCGCGAGCAGGGTGGCCGTCTCGGCGGCGTCCCACGCCTCGATCCACAACTCATGGGCCCGCAGGTGCCGTTCGCGGCGGGCCCGTAACGCCCGCTCCACGCCGATCCGGGCCCGCATCACCCCCGCGTGGGCGCTGTCCGGCTCCTCCGCGAGCCAGGCGCGCACCACGTCGCTGCCGGCGGCCGCGGCCGCGAGGATCTGGGTGCGCCGGGTCCACAACCACCACTCGGTGGTCTCCGCGAGCAGGGTGCGCATGGCCACCCAGCGCCCGGCGCGTAACTCCTGGAGCACCGCGCGCAGGGCGTGGTCGGGTCCCGCGGGATCGTAGGAGGGTCTCGCTCCCTCGCGTGCCATCAGCCGGAGCCCCGCAGCCGGTGACGCACGCACGAGGCGGCGGTATGAGGTGGCAACAGCCCTCCCCTGGGCGGTGCGTGGTGGTCGGCGGCCACTATAAGGGCGGTGGTTCGGCCTCACCATTGTTGCCAACTCAATGAGCCAGCCGGGCGAGTCGGAAGATCATCGGTCCGCCTCGGGTCGGCTTGACGCCGGATCCGCGCGGCGGCAGGCTGACGCGGTGATCTCTGGTGCCGGGCGCGGGAGGGTACGGATGGCAGGGGCGGCGCGGTGACCGACGCGAAGACGGGACCGGTGTGATGGCGGGGCCGGCGTGACGGCGGGCCCGGTACTCGCCGTCGACCAGGGCACCTCGGGCACCAAGGCCCTCGTCATCTGCCCGGAGCGCGGCGTCCTCGGCACCGGATACGCCGAGGTCCGCCCCCGGCACCGGCCCGGCGGGCTGGTCGAGGTGGACCCGGACGCGCTGTACGACTCGGTGCTCACGGCAGGCCGGTGCGCCCTCGCCGAGGCCGGTGAGCCCGTCGTCGCCCTGGGCCTCGCCAACCAGGGCGAGACCGTCCTCGCCTGGGACCCCGCCACCGGCCGCCCGCTCACCGACGCCCTGGTCTGGCAGGACCGCCGCGCCGAGCGCGTCTGCGCCGAAATGAGCGGTCACGGCGAGGAGTTGCGGCACCTCACCGGCCTCCCCCTGGACCCGTACTTCGCCGCGCCCAAGATGGCCTGGATCCGCCGCCATCTCACCCGCGAGGGCGTCGTCACCACCTCGGACGCCTATCTGGTGCACCGCCTCACCGGCGCCTTCGTCACCGACGCCGCCACCGCCGGCCGCACCCAGCTCCTCGACCTCGACCACGTCCGCTGGTCCTCCCGCGCCCTCGACCTCTACGGCCTCACCGACGAGGCCCTCCCCGACATCACCGACGTCGCCCAACCGATCGGAAACACCCGGGAGTTCGGCTACGACATCCCGCTCACCGGTCTGATCGTGGACCAGCAGGCCGCGCTGTTCGCCCAGCGCGTCACCGCCCCCGGCGCCGCCAAGTGCACCTACGGCACCGGCGCGTTCCTGCTCGCGCACACCGGCGAACGCCCCCGGCGCGGCGGCTCGGGACTGGTCGCCTGCGTGGCCTGGCGACTGGGCGGCACCACCAGCTACTGCCTGGACGGCCAGGTCTACACGGCCGCTTCCGCGGTGCGCTGGCTCGCCGACCTCGGGGTCATCGGCTCCGCCGCCGACCTCGACCCGGTCGGCGGCGCCGTCCCCGACAGCGGTGGCGTCACCTTCGTACCCGCCCTCGCCGGACTCGCCGCCCCCTGGTGGCGCGGTGAGCTGCGCGGCTCCCTCACCGGGCTGGGCCTCGACACCACCGCCGGACATCTGGTGCGCGCCCTGTGCGAGGGCATCGCCGCCCAGGTCGCCGAACTCGCCGAGGCGGCCGCCACCGACCTCGGCACCCCGCTCGGCGCGCTGCGCGTCGACGGCGGCCTCACCCGCTCCGCGCTGCTCATGCAGACCCAGGCCGATCTGCTGCAACTCCCCGTCGAGGTGTCCGCGTTGCCCGACGCCACCGCGCTCGGCGCCGGGGCCCTCGCCCGGCTCGGCGCCGACCCCGCCCTCGGCGCCGCCGAAGCCCTGCCCGAGGAGCGCCCCGCAGCCGTGTACGAGCCCCGCGTCCCGCGCCGCGCCCGGTTCCGCGCGGCCGTCGCCGCGCTGCCCGGCGCATGAGGGGCCCCGGGGAGCCGCTCCACGGCCCCCCGACCGTCACCGCCGGGGGCGCCCTGCCCGACCGGTCGTACGACATCGCGATCGTCGGCGCCGGAGTCGTCGGCTGTGCCCTCGCCCGCCGGCTCGCCCGCCACCCCCGCCTGAGCGTCGCCCTGATCGAGGCGCGGGACGATGTGGGCCAGGGCACCTCCAAGGCCAACACCGCCATCCTGCACACGGGGTTCGACGCCACACCGGGCACCCTGGAGGCCCGGCTCGTCCGTGAGGGGCACGCCCGGCTCGCGGCCTACGCCGCCGAGTCCGGCATCCCCGTCGAACCCGTCGGCGCGCTGCTCGTCGCCTGGGACGAGGAACAACTCGCCGCCCTGCCGGGACTCGCCGAGAAGGCGGTGGCCAACTCCTACCGCGAGGCAGTCCCGTTGGGCCGAGCCGAGCTGTACCAGCGCGAACCGCACCTCGGCCCCGGCGCGCTCGGCGCCCTGCACATCCCCGGCGAGAGCATCATCTGCCCCTGGACCACCACCCTGGCCTACGCCACCCAGGCCGTCCGCGCCGGAGTCGAACTGCATCTGAACGCCGGTGTGGAACAGGTCACTTGGGACGGCGGGCATCACCTGCACACCTCCCGCGGCACCCTCCGCGCCCGCCATCTCGTCAACGCGGCCGGACTGGGCGCCGACACCCTCGACCGCCGCCTCGGACGCGACGACTTCACCGTCACCCCGCGCCGCGGCCAGCTCCTGGTGTACGACAAGTTCGCCCGCCCGCTGGTCCGGCACATCCTGCTGCCCGTACCGACCGCGCTCGGCAAGGGAGTTCTGGTCGCCCCCACCGTGTACGGCAATGTGCTGCTCGGCCCCACCGCCGAGGACCTGGACGACAAGCGGGCCACCGGCACCACCGCCGAGGGCATCGCCCTGCTGCGGGAGCGGGGCCGCCGGGTCCTGCCCGCGCTGGTCGAGGAGGAAGTCACCGCCGTCTACGCGGGGTTGCGCGCGGCCACCGGGCAGGAGGACTACCGGATCGCCGCGCACCCCGAGCGGTCGTACGTCACCGTCGGCGGCATCCGCTCCACCGGCCTGACCGCCTCCCTGGCCATCGCCGAGCACGTCACCGGGCTGCTCGCCGACAGCGGCCTCGACCTCGGACCGGAGCGCGATCTGGAGCCGGTGCGCATGCCCAACCTCGGCGAGGCGTTCCCGCGCCCCCACCAGCGCCCCGAACTGATCGCCGCCGACCCCGCCTACGGCACCCTCGTCTGCCACTGCGAGCGGGTCTCCCTCGGCGAGATCCGCGACGCCCTCGCCGGTCCGATCCCGCCCCGCGGCCCGGACGGTCTGCGCCGCCGCACCCGGGCGCGGGCGGGCCGCTGCCAGGGGTTCTACTGCGCGGCGGCGGTAAGGGAGTTGCTCGAACAACAAGGCAAGGGCGGGCGCGCGTGACGGCGGTACGGCAGGTCGACGTCCTGGTGGTCGGGGCCGGGCCCGCGGGTCTCGCCGCGGCGGCCCGGCTCGCCACCGCCGGAGCCGGACGCGTGGAGGTCCTGGAGCGGGAGGCAGTGCCCGGGGGAGTGCCCCGGCACTGCGCCCACGGCGGCTTCGGCACCTGGACCCGCCCGCTGACCGGCCCCCGGTACGCCCACCTGCTCACGGAAGCGGCCGAGCGGGCGGGCGCGCTGATCAGGACGCGAACCACCTTACTGGACTGGGGAGTTGGACCAGCCTCCGGTGCGAACGTGCTGCTGACCGTCGGGCCGGAGGGACCCGAGGCCCTCGCCGCGCGGGCCGTCGTCCTCGCCACCGGGGCCCGTGAACGCCCCCGCGCGGCCCGGCTGGTGCCCGGCACCCGGCCCGCCGGCGTCTACACCACCGGCGAACTCCAGCAGGCGGTCCACCTGTTCGGGCAGCGTATCGGCACCCGGGCGGTCGTGGTCGGGGCGCGGGACGTGGCGTACGCGGCGGCCCGGACCGTCCGCACGGCCGGTGCCGAGGTCGTCGCGCTGGTCACGGAACACCCCCGGGCCCGTACGAGCCCCGCCCGCGCGCGGTCCGCCCGGCTGCTTTGGGGCGTTCCGCTGCTGACCGGCACCATGGTCACCGAACTCCTCGGCCACGGGCGGCTGTCCGGCGTCCGGGTCCGCCACCGGGACGGCCGGACGACCGTACTGCCCTGCGACACCGTCGTGTTCACCGGTGACTTCGTCCCCGACCACGAACTCGCCCGGCGCGGCGCCCTCGACCTCGACCCCGGCACGCGGGGTCCGGCCGTCGGCACCGCCCTGCACACCTCGCGCCCCGGCGTCTTCGCCGCCGGAAGCCTGCTGCACGCCGTGGAGCCCGCCGGTGCCGCGGCCCGCGAGGGGGCCCGGAGGGGGCCCGGGCGGCCGGTGCCGTCCTCGGCCATCTGGCGGGCGCCCCCTGGCCGCGCCCCGGCATCCCGGTCACCGTCGAGGCACCGCTGCGCTGGATCACCCCCAACCGCGTCACCCCCGACCGGCGCCTCCACCCGAACCGCGTGCCCCCGGCCGCCCCGCCCTCGCCCCCGCCCCACCTCCTGCGCATCGAGGCCCCCCTGCCCCGCCCCGTCCTGTACGTCCACCAGGACGGCCGCCTGCTGCACCGCGCCCGCCTCGGCCCCCGCACCGCCCCACCGCACCGCACCCTGACGCTCGGCGCGTCCTGGCACGGGCTGGTGGACCCCGAGGGCGGGGAGGTGCGGGTGAGCGCGGGCTGAGCCGGGGGCGTTGTCAGTGGCGTGTGCGACAGTGCGCTCGTGACTGAGATCAACGCTCCGGTGCCCGCCGCGCTGTCCGGCCTCGACGCCGTCGACTGGTCCGCGCTGACGCACGCCTACGGCCCCGCCGCCGACGTGCCCGGACTGCTGCGTGCCTTGTGCTCCCCGGACGAGGAGCGGCGCCACAAGGCCCTGGACGCGCTGTACGGCAACATCTTCCACCAGGGCAGCCGTTACCCGGCCACGGCCGCCGCGGTGCCGTTCCTGGTCCGCATGGCGGCGGACCCCGCCCTGCCCGGCCGTGCCGGGTGCCTGGACCTGCTGGCCGCCCTCGCCATCGGCTACGACGAGGCCCATCTGCCCGGCGGCATCGCGATCACCGGGTGGCGGGCCGCCGTCGAGGAGGTCCGCGCCCAGGACCCGGAGGCGATACGCGCCGAGTACGACGCCTGGGTCGAGGCGGCGGGCGACGACAAGGAGCGGCGGATGCGGGAGTTCCGCCGCGACATGTACGACCATGACCGGCAACTGGAGGCCCTGGCCGCGGAGCTGGCCGCCTATGACGCGGTGCGCGCCGGGACACCCGCCCTGCTGCCCCTGCTCGGCGACGCGGACGCGGCCGTACGCACGAGCGCGGCCCATGTGCTGGCCTGGTTCCCGGAGGCGGCCGGGGAGAGCCTGCCGCGGCTGCTGGCGAGGCTGGACGAGGAGCGCGAGCCGGTCGTCCTGGCCACCGCCCTGGTGGCCACCGGACTGCTCGGCGACGACGGATCCCGCCCGGAACTGGCGCTCCGGCTGCGCCCGTTCCTCACCGCCGGGGAGCCGGTGGTGCGCTGGGCGGCGGCCACCGCGCTGGCCCGGCTCGGCGGCGAGGGCATCGAGGCGGCCGGCGCCGCCGAGGTGCTGGCCGAACTCGTGTCCTGCGCCGGGGAGCCGGGGCCCGACGAGATGCGGGTGCCGTTCCACGAGGGCGACTTGCGCGGCTACTCCGCCGCCTCCCTCACCCTGCTCGCCGACCGGTACCCGCGCGAGGCCCTGGACGCGGTGACCGAAGGACTCGCCGCCACCACCGGCCCGGCGAGCTTCCCCGTCGCCACGGCCGCGCTGCGGCTGGCCTTCGGCGAGCCCGGCCCGGACGGACCCGGCGCCTTCACGGAGCTGACCGAAGCCCAGCGCCGCCTGGTCCGGGTCCTCGCCGGACTCGAGGGGGCCACCTGGCAGTGGGCGAACTTCTCGGGCATCGTCCGCTCCTGGGGCCTGCCCACCCCGCGCGCCGCACTGCGCGCCTACGCCGGACTGCCCGAGGAGTGACCGTGAGGGCGAGGCTCGTACGCGGTGCGCTCGTCCTCGGTGTGCTCGTCGTCGGCGTGCTCGTCCTGCGGTGTGCCCGTGCGCGGCGGACTCAGCCGAACGAGCCGTGCCGCCCCGCCCCCGCGGCGAACCGGGCGGCACCCTCCGCGCTCTGCGCCAAAACGCCCGCCCCATGGCGGAGTTCACCGAGCAGCGCCGCCTCCTCCGACCGGCCATCCTGGTCGAGGACCGAGGCGCGGTCGCTGCGCAGACACGCCTGCGGGAACCGCGCGATCTCCGCGGCCAGCGCCTCCGCCCCGGCGCGCGCGGTGCCAGTCGGCACCAGCCGATTGGCGAGCCCCATCGCGTACGCCTCCGGCGCCGGCACCGGACGGCCGGTCAGGATCAGGTCCATGGCCCGGCTCGTCCCGATCAGCCGGGGCAGCCGTACGGTCCCGCCGTCGATCAGCGGCACCCCCCAGCGGCGGCAGAACACGCCGAACACCGCGTCCTCCTCGGCCACCCGCAGATCGCACCACAGGGCCAGCTCCAGGCCGCCCGCCACCGCGTGCCCGGCGACGGCCGCGATCACCGGCTTGGACAGCCGCAGCCGGGTCGGACCCATCGGCCCGTCGCCGTCCTCGGCCACCCGGTTGCCCCGCTCGGTGCCGATCGCCTTCAGGTCGGCCCCCGCGCAGAAGGTGCCGCCCTCGCCCCACAACACCGCCACCCGGGCATTGTCGTCCGCCTCGAACTCGCGGAACGCGGCGACGAGTCCGGCCGCCGTCGGACCGTCCACGGCATTGCGGGCCGCGGGCCGGGACAGGACGACGGTGGTGACGTACTCCTCGCGCTCCACACGGACCGGCACGGCGGGCACTCCCTCTCCAGACGGCTGGGAGGGCCACTCTGCCTCAGATGACCTTCAGCCGCACCAGTGCCCCGAGGGTCAGCGCCCCCGGCAGCAGCGGCGCCCAGACCGTGATGATCCGGTAGGCCAGCACCACCGCCGTGGCCAGCGCCGCCGGACCGCCGACCGCGACCAGCGCCACGATCAGCGCCGCCTCCACCGAACCGAGCCCGCCCGGAGTGGGCACCAGGGCCACGGCGACGGTCGCCGCGAGATAGGCGAGCGCCATATGGGCGGGCGGCACCGGCAGCCGCAGCGCTTGGCCGACCGCGGCGAGCCCGGCCGCCTGGAGCGCCGGGAAGGCCAGCGAACCGCCCCACAGGGCCAGGGCGCGGATCGGCCGGGTGTGCACGGAGCGCGCCTCGCCCACGGCGTCCCGGACGAACGCGGCGACCCGGACGCGCAGCGGTCGTACCAGCGCCCCGGCGGCCACCGCCGCCACCAGCAGCCCGGCCGCGCACAGGAGCAGCGGCAGCGTCGAACCGTCCGGCAGCAGCGGGCCGAGCCGCAGCGCGTCCGGGAAGAGGAGCAGCAGGGCCGCCAGCAGACCGAGCCGGCCCGCGCTCTCCGCGAGCAGATACAGCGCGAGCGCGGCCGAGGAGCGGGCCAGCGGCACCCCGCACACGGTCATGAAACGCAGGTTCACCGCGCCCGCGCCGAGCCCGGTGGGCAGCAGATGGTTGGCCGAGGCCGCCGCGAACTGGGTGGCCAGCAACCGCCCCTTGGGCAGCGCCTGGACCACCGCGCCCTGCCGGGTGACGGCCGCCGCCACCCAGGTCAGACAGGTGGCGGCGGCCGCCGCGAGCAGCCAGGGCCAGGACGCGGTACGCAGCTGCCCGAAGCCCGCGGCGAGCAGCGAGCGATTGCGTACGGCGGCCACGGCGAACAGCGCGAGCGGCAGCAGGCACAGCGCCTGGCGGACGGGCACGCGACGGGGGAGTCGTACCCGAGAGAGCGGGGGAGTGGGGACGGCAGTCACATCCGCAGAGGGTCCCGGCGCTGCCCCAACGGGGGGTGGCGCGATCGGGGACGGCGGCTTACGGGCAGTGGTCGGCGGGGCCATGGGGGCCGTCCGGTTCGTCGGGGCGCCCCGGTCGCCGGACGCCGGAGCGGGTGAAAAGCCTCGGACCTTGACCTCAACGAAGCTTGAGGTTCTACGTTCTCCTCATGAGCATGGAGACCACCGCATGGACGCAGCTGCACAGCGTGATGAACGCGCAGGCCGACCGCCGTCCCCTCGCCCGCGCCACGCTGCGCCGCATCGCCGCCTTCGCCCGCCCGCACCGCTCCGGCATCATCCGCTTCGTCCTGCTCGGCGTCCTGACCGCCCTGCTCGCCGTGGCGACCCCGGTGCTCGCCGGGCACGTGGTGGACGCCATCGTCTCGGGGCACGACTCCCCGACCGTGGTCCGCCTGTCCCTGCTGATCGCGCTGGTCGCCCTCGCGGAGGCCGGGCTTGGCATCCTCGGCCGGCGGCTGTCGTCCACGCTCGGCGAGGGACTCATCCTCGACCTCAGAACGGCCGTGTTCGACCATGTGCAGCGCATGCCCGTCGCCTTCTTCACCCGGACCCGCACGGGAGCGCTGGTCAGCCGCCTCAACAACGATGTGATCGGTGCCCAGCGGGCCTTCGCCAACACCCTCTCCGGCGTGGTGACCAACCTGGTCACCCTGCTGCTCACGCTCGCCGTGATGCTCACCCTGTCCTGGCAGATCACCCTGCTCGCGCTCGTGCTGCTGCCCGTCTTCGTGCTGCCCGCGCGCCGCATGGGCAGCCGGATGGCCCGGATGCAGCGGGAGGCGGCGGCGCTGAACGCGGCCATGGGCACCCGGATGACCGAGCGGTTCTCCGCGCCCGGCGCCACCCTGGTCAAGCTGTTCGGCCGCCCCGACGAGGAGTCGGCGGAGTTCGCCGCCCGCGCCTCCCGGGTCCGGGACATCGGGGTGCGCACGGCCACCGCCCAGTCGGTGTTCATCACCTCCCTCACCCTGGTCTCCGCCCTCGCGCTCGCCCTCGTCTACGGCCTCGGCGGCTGGTTCGCGCTGCGCGGCACCCTGGAGGCCGGGGCGGTCGTCTCGCTGGCCCTGCTGCTGACCCGCCTGTACGCCCCGCTCACCTCGCTCGCCGGGGCCCGGGTGGAGGTGATGAGCGCGCTCGTCAGCTTCGAGAGGGTCTTCGAGGTGCTGGATCTGAAGCCGCTGATCGAGGAGAAGCCGGACGCGACCGAGGTGCCCGAGGGCCCGGTCGCCGTCGAGTTCGACGCCGTCCGCTTCGCCTACCCGGCCGCCGACCAGGTGTCCCTCGCCTCCCTCGAAGAGGTCGCCGCCCTCGACACCCGCGGCGGCACCGAGGTCCTGCACGGCATCTCCTTCCGTGCCGAACCCGGTCAGACCATCGCCCTGGTCGGTTCCTCCGGCGCCGGGAAGTCCACCATCGCGCAGCTGCTGCCGCGGCTGTACGACGTCGACGGGGGCGCCGTACGGGTCGGCGGGGTGGATGTGCGCGAGGTGACGGCGGCCTCGCTGCGGGCCACGCTCGGCATGGTCACCCAGGACGGCCACCTCTTCCACGACACCGTCCGCGCCAACCTGCTGCTCGCCCGCCCCGGCGCCGCCGACGAGGAACTGTGGGACGCCCTCGGCCGCGCCCGCCTCGCCGAGGTCGTACGGTCCCTGCCCGACGGCCTCGACACGGTCGTCGGCGAGCGCGGCTACCGGCTGTCCGGCGGTGAGCGCCAGCGGATGACCATCGCCCGGCTGCTGCTGGCCCGCCAGCGTGTCGTCATCCTCGACGAGGCCACCGCCCATCTGGACAACACCTCCGAGGCCGCCGTCCAGGAGGCGCTCACCGAGGCGCTGGAGGGCCGCACCGCCGTGGTCATCGCCCACCGCCTGTCCACCGTGCGCTCCGCCGACCAGATCCTCGTGATCGAGTCCGGCCGGATCGCGGAGCGGGGTACGCACGAGGAGCTGCTGGCGGCGGACGGGCGGTACGCCGAGCTGTACCGGACGCAGTTCGCGCAGGGAGCCGGGGCGGGGGAGACGGCGGTCGTGGAGTCGGCGGTCGTGGAGACGGAGGCCGTGGAGACGGAGGTGGGGGCGGTCTGAGGCCCCGCCCCCCGTGCGCGTGCGCCCCGTACGTGTGAGCCCCGCGAACCTGGATACGCGGAGCGCACGGCAGCACGGTTCGTCCGGAAGGCCACAGCCCATGACCAGTGAGAACGCGCCCGCTCCGGGATCGGAGATCACCCTGAGGGTGAACGGCAAGCCGCACACCCTGTACGTCGACCACCGCCGCGTCCTGCTGGACCTGCTGCGCGAGGACCTGGGGCTCACCGGCGCCAAGAAGGGCTGCGACCACGGCCAGTGCGGTGCCTGCACCGTGCTGGCCGGCGGGCGGCGGCTCAACAGCTGTCTGCTGCTGGCGGTGACCCTCGACGGCGCCGAGGTCACCACCGTCGAGGGCCTGGGCGGCGACGGTGAGGAACCGCATCCGCTCCAGCGGGCCTTCCTCGACCGCGACGCCTTCCAGTGCGGCTACTGCACCCCGGGCCAGCTCTGCTCCGCCGTCGGCATGCTCGCCGAGGCCGCGGCCGGCCATCCCTCCCACGTCACCGACCCCGCCGCCCCCTGCGGCCGCCCCGTCGCGCTGGACCGGCCCGAGATCCGCGAGCGGATGAGCGGCAACCTGTGCCGCTGCGGCGCCTATCCGGGCATCGTCGCCGCCGTGGAGGACGTGATCGGGTGAACGGCTTCGGATACCTCAGGCCCAGGACGCTCCAGGAGGCCGCGAAGGCGTACGCCGCCCACCCCGGCGCCCGCTATCTGGCCGGCGGCACCAACCTGGTCGACCTGATCAAACTCGGCGTCGAACAGCCCGCCTTCCTCGTCGACGTCGGCGCCCTGCCGCTGGACGGCGTCGAGGAACTGCCCGACGGCTCCCTGCGGGCCGGTGCCACCGTCCGCAACAGCGACCTCGCCGCCGACCCGCGCGTGCGCGACCGCTACCCCGCGCTCTCCCAGGCCCTGCTCGCCGGTGCCTCGGGGCAGCTGCGCAACGCCGCCACCACCGGCGGCAACCTGCTCCAGCGCACCCGCTGCCCCTACTTCCAGGCCCTGGACAAGCCCTGCAACAAACGCGATCCGGGCAGCGGCTGCGGCGCCCTGGAGGGCGTCCACCGCGACCACGCGGTGCTCGGGGGGTCCGAGCGGTGCATCGCCACCCACCCCTCCGACATGGCCGTCGCGCTCGCCGCGCTGGACGCCGAGGTCGAGCTGTACGGCACCGAAGGCACCCGCAGCGTGCCCGTGGCCGACTTCCACCGGCTGCCCGGCGAACACCCGGAGCGGGACACCGAGATCCGGCCGGGCGAGATCATCACCGGGGTGCTGCTCCCGGCCGCCACCGCCGGGCTGCCCTCCGCCTACCGCAAGGCACGGGACCGGGCGTCGTACGCCTTCGCGCTCGCCTCCGTGGCCGTCGTGCTGCGGCTCGCGGACGGCACGGTCGAGCATGTGGGCCTCGCCTTCGGCGGGCTCGCGCACAAGCCCTGGCGGGCCCGGCGCGCCGAGGAGGCCCTGCGCGGCGCGGCCCCCACCCCGGCCGCCCTCGAACGCGCCGTCGACCTCGAACTGGCCGCCGCCAGGCCCCTGGACGAGAACGCGTACAAGGTGCCGCTCGCCCGCAACCTCGCCCTCGACGTCCTCGGCCGCCTCGCCCCGGCCCCCGCCGCGGCCTGACCGCGCACCCCACCGGTGACAGGAGAAGCAGGGCACCCGACCCGGTCACAGGAGGACCCATGCCCCACACCGACACTGTCCTCGGCGCCCCCGCCGAGCGCCTGGAGGGGCGGCAGAAGGTCACCGGCGCCGCCCGCTACGCCGCCGAGCATCCGCTGCCCGGCCGCGCCCACGCCTGGCCGGTGCCCGCCGCCGTCGTACGCGGCCGGGTCTCCGAGGTGGACAGCTCGGCCGCCCGCGCCCTGCCGGGCGTCCTCGCCGTCCTCACCCCCGGCGACGCGCCCAAGGTCGCCGAGCCCGAGGACGCCACCCTCGCCGTGCTCCAGGACCCGCGCGTCCCGCACCGGGGCTGGTGCGTCGCCCTCGTCGTCGCCGAGACCCTGGAGACGGCACGGGCCGCCGCCCGGCTGGTGCGCGTCCGCTACGACAGCGAGCCGTACGACATCGAACTCGGCGCGGACCACCCGCGGGCCTACGAACCGGAAGAGGCCAACGCCGGGCTGCCCGGCCGGGTCGAGCACGGCGACCCCGAGGGCGCCTTCGCCGCCGCGGCGACCCGGGTCGACGTCGCCTACCGGGTGCCGCCGCTGCACAATCACCCGATGGAGCCGCACGCGACCACGGCCCACTGGGACGACGACCGGCTCACGGTGTACACCTCCAGCCAGGGCGGTACGACGGCACGCGCCGTGCTCGCCCAGATGTTCGAGCTGCCCGAGGACAAGGTCACCGTGGTCAGCGAGCACGTCGGCGGCGGCTTCGGCTCCAAGGGCACCCCGCGCCCCGACCTGATCCTCGCCGCCATGGCCGCCCTGCGCACCGCCCGCCCGGTCACCCTCGCCTACCCCCGCCGCTACCTGCCCACCGTCGTCGGCCATCGCGCGCCCACCCTGCACCGGCTGCGCCTCGGCGCCGACCCGGACGGCCGGCTGACCGCGCTGGTGCACGAGGTGACCACCCAGACCTCACGGGTCAAGGAGTTCGTTGAGCAGGCCGCGGTGCCCGCCCGCGTCATGTACGCCACGCCCAACCTGCGCACCCTCCACCGCGTGGTCGCCCTCGATGTGCCGAGCCCCTCCTGGATGCGGGCCCCCGGCGAGTCGCCCGGCATGTACGCCCTGGAGTCCGCCATGGACGAACTCGCCGAGGCGCTCGGCATGGACCCGGTCCAGCTGCGCATCCGCAACGAGCCCGAGCACGAGCCGGGCACCGGCATGCCGTTCAGCAGCCGCCACCTGGTGCAGTGCCTGCGCGAGGGAGCCCGGCGGTTCGGCTGGGAGGACCGCGAACCACGCCCGGCCGCCCGCCGCGAGGGGCCCTGGCTGCTCGGCACCGGGGTCGCCGCCGCCACCTACCCGGCCTCCGCCGTCCCGGCCACCGCCACCGCGCGCGCCCTGCCCGACGGCACCTTCAGCGTGCGGATCAACGCGACCGACATCGGCACCGGGGCCCGTACCGTCCTCGCCCAGATCGCCGCCGACACCCTCGCCACCGCCCTGGACCGGGTGCGCATCGAGATCGGGCACAGCGATCTGCCCCCGGCCTGGCTGGCCGGCGGCTCCACCGGCACCGCGTCCTGGGGCTGGGCCGTCCACGACGCCTGCGCCGACCTGGCCGCCCGGCTCACCGTACGGGAAGGCCCGTTGCCCCCCGACGGCCTCGAGGCCCATGCCGACACCGCGGGCCGCGCGGATGCCGAAGTCCCCTACGCCCGGCACGCGTTCGGCGCCCACTTCGCCGAGGTGGCCGTCGACACCGTCACCGGCGAGACCCGGGTGCGCCGACTGCTGGGCGTGTTCGCCGCCGGGCACATCCTCAACTCCCGCACCGCGCGCTCCCAGTTCACCGGCGCCATGATCATGGGCCTGGGCATGGCCCTCACCGAGAACAGCACCCTGGACCCCGCGTTCGGCGACTTTCCCGAGTGCGACCTCGCCTCCTACCATGTGCCCGCGAACGCCGACGTGCCCGCGGTCGAGGCCCACTGGATCGACGAGGACGACACCCATCTCAACCCCATGGGCAGCAAGGGCATCGGCGAGATCGGCATCGTCGGCACCGCCGCCGCCATCGGCAACGCCGTGCACCACGCCACCGGCGTCCGCTGCCGCGAACTGCCCCTCACCCCCGACCGGGTCCTCGCCGGTCTGCCGGCCGTGCGGTGACGGTGGCCGGGCCGACCTGGGAGTACGACGGATACCAGGCCGAACGGGAGCGGCTGCGGGAGTCCCTGTGCACCCTGGGTAACGGGTATGTCGCGACCAGGGGCGCGCTGCCCGAGTGCACCGCCGACGAGATCCACTACCCGGGCACGTACGCGGCGGGCCTCTACAACCGGCTCACCTCCGAGATCGCGGGCCGCCGGGTCGAGAACGAGGACATGGTCAACCTGCCCAACTGGCTTCCCCTGCGCTTCCGTCCGGCGGCCGACGGAGCCGACTGGCTGACCCCGGACACCGCCACCGTCACCGAACACCACCTCACCCTGCGGCTCGACACGGGCCTGCTGGAGCGCCGTACCCGCTACTCCCTCGGCGCTCGCGGGGCCCTGCTGGTACGGCAGTGGCGCCTGGTCCATCTCGGCGATCCCCATCTGGCCGCGCTGCGCACGGAGTTCACCGCCGAGGGCGCGGCGCTCGACCTGGACGTCGAGGCGGCGCTCGACGGCGATGTCACCAACGCGGGCGTGGCTCGCTACCGCGATCTGGACGGCCGCCATCTCACCGACGTGCGCACCGGAGGGACCGGCGCCGCCACCGTGTGGCTGGACTGCCGCACCCGCACCTCCGACATCCGCGTCGCCCTCGCGAGCCGGCTCACCATCGCGCAGCCCCCGCCGCCCGTCACCGCCACCGCCGAACCCCGCCGCGCCGTACAGACCGTGCGTCTCGCCCTTCGCCCCGGCCGTACCGTCACCGTCGACAAGACCGTCGCCCTGCACACCTCCCACGACCCCGCCATCGGCGACCCGCTGCGCGCGGCCCTCGACCGGCTGGCCGACGCCCCCGGCTTTGCGGAGCTGCGGGAGTCCCACCGCGCCGCCTGGGCGCGGCTGTGGCGGCGCACCGTCCTCGACGTGCCCGGTGAGGCCGGGCGGATCCTGCGGCTGCACCTCTTCCATGTGCTCCAGACCCTCTCCCCGCACACCGCCGACCTGGACGTCGGGGTGCCCGCGCGCGGACTGCACGGCGAGGCGTACCGCGGCCATGTCTTCTGGGACGAACTGTTCGTGCTGCCCTGTCTCGACCTCCATCTGCCCGAGGTCTCCCGGGGGTTGCTCCGCTACCGGCACCGCCGCCTGGACGCGGCCCGGCACGCCGCGGCCCGGCTCGGCAGGCGCGGCGCGTGCTACCCCTGGCAGAGCGGCAGCGACGGCCACGAGGAGACCCAGGAACTCCATCTCAACCCCCGCTCCGGCCGCTGGCTGCCCGACAACTCCCGCCTTCAGCACCACGTCGGCTCGGCGATCGCCTACAACGTGTGGCAGTACTGCGAGGCCAGCGGAGACAGCGCCTTCCGCGCGGGCGAGGGCGCCGAGATGCTCCTGGAGATCGCCCGCTTCTGGGCCGACTCGGCGGTCTACGACGACCACCTCGGCCGGCACCGCATCCGGGGCGTGGTCGGCCCCGACGAGTACCACGACGCCTATCCCGGCGCCGACCGGCCGGGCCTGGACGACAACACGTACACCAACGCCACCGCCGCCTGGGTGCTCGCCCGCGCCCTGGACCTGCTGCGCACCCTGCCCGAACCGCGCCGCCGCGAACTCACCGAAGGCCTCGGCCTCGAACCCGGTGAGAGGGAGCGCTGGGCGGAGGTCGCGCACACCCTCCATGTGCCCCGGCACGACGGTGTGATCAGCCAGTTCGCGGGCTACGGCGACCTCGCCGAACTGGACTGGGGCGCCTACCGCGAACGCTACGGCGACATCCGGCGCCTGGACCGGATCCTGGAGGCCGAGGGCGACACCGTCAACCGCTACCGGGCCTCCAAGCAGGCCGATGTGCTGATGCTGGCCTACCTCTTCGCGCCCCGCGAACTGCACGCCCTGTTCCGGCAGTTGGGTCACGACATCGACGAGGACACCTGGTCCGCGACGGTCGACTACTACCTGGGCCGCACCAGCCACGGCTCCACCCTCAGCGGACTCGTGCACGGCTGGATCCTGGCCCGCGCCCGCCGCGCGGATGCCTGGCGGTACGTCCAGGAGACGCTGCGCGGCGACATCGCCGACATCCAGGGCGGCACCACGGGCGAGGGCATCCACCTCGGCGCGATGGCCGGCACCCTCGATCTGGTGCAGCGCGGGCTGACCGGTCTGGAGACCCGCGACGGCACCCTCTGGCTGGACCCCGTCCCGCTCCCCAAGGTCTCCTCCTACGGCTTCTCGATCCGCTACCTCGGCCACTGGGGGATCGGCGTCCGCCTCGCCCGCAAACAGCTGGAGATCGCCGTGCCCGACTCCGGGGGCACCCCCGTCGACGTACGCCTTCCGGACCGGGTGGTGACGGTGCGGCCGGGGCGCACGGTGCGGCTGGTGCTGCCGGAGTGAGCACCCCGGGGGGTCGAAACCGGGCCCGAAGCTGTGTAAGTTCACCTGCGTTGGTGTTGTGCTGGTGTTGCTGGAGGTGTGTGGGCTGTGCTGATGACCGGCAAGGTGCTGCGTTTCGACGAGGTCCGCGGATACGGGTTCATCGCCCCGTCCGAACCGGGCGAGGACGTCTTCATGCACGCGAACGACCTGCTGGACGAGAAGTACCTCTACCACGAGGGCAGCGAGGTCGAATTCCACATGGAGATGGGGGAGAAGGGCCCGAAGGCCTCCCAGATCCGGCTGGTCTACCAGCCCTCCTCGCACCGCCTGCCCAACCGCCCGGTCTTCTCCGACGGCTCCGGCACCGCCGAACGCCCCGCCGCCGCACCGGCAGGCGAGGGCACCGGCGCGGCCCACTTCCGTAGCGAGCTGACCGAGGTCCTGGTCACCTCGGTCGACTCCCTCACGGCCGCGCAGATCCGCCAGGTCAGGGAGCGGGTCATCGAACTGGCCCGGGAAAAGGGCTGGTTGACCGCCTGACCGGGTTCGCCGAGCGCCCTCGGCCGGACCGGCGAGTGCCCCTGCCCCCAACTCTCTTTCTCCCGGCCCCCCTTGGAGCACACCGTGACGACAGCCTGCCCGACCGGCGACCCCTGGGTGCGCCGCTTCCACCCGGCACCCGAGGCGTCCGCCCGGCTGGTGTGCTTCCCGCACGCCGGGGGTTCGGCCACCTTCTACTTCCCGCTCTCCGCGGCCCTGCGCGGCGTGGCCGACGTGGTCGCGGTGCAGTACCCGGGGCGGCAGGACCGGCACGCGGAGAAGGGCATCGAGACCATCGCGGAGCTGGCGGACCGCGCCCATGAGGCGCTGCAGCCGTACGCGGACCGGCCGTTGACGTTCTTCGGGCACAGCATGGGGGCCATCGTCGCCTTCGAGGTGGCCCGCCGCTTCGAACGCGACGGAGAGGGCCCCGTCCATCTCTTCGCCTCCGCGCGGCGCGCCCCGTCCGCCCACGCGGGCGAGAACGTGCACCAGCGGGACGACGACGGCATCGTCGCCGAGATGCGCCGGCTCAGCGGCACCGACGCCCGGCTGCTGGACGACGAGGAGATCGTGCGGATGATCCTCCCGGCGCTGCGCAGCGACTACACCGCCGTCGAGACCTACCGGGCCACGCCCTCCACCGTGATCGCCACCCCCGTCACCGCCCTCACCGGCGACACGGACCCCCGGGTCACCCCCGAGGAGGCGCACGCCTGGCGCGGCCACACCACCGGGACCTTCGACCTCCGGATCTTCCCGGGCGGTCACTTCTACCTCTCCGAGCAGATCCCCGAACTCTCCGAGCTCCTGCGGACCCGGCTGACGGCGTAGGGCCCCCGCGCGATCAGCCGGTCCGGCCGTCCTGCTACCCGAGTTCCCTCGGGCCGTAGAGCGCCGCCGGAGCCCCGGTCGCCAGGGCCCAGTACCGGTCGCCGTACGACCAATGCCACCATTCCGTGGGGTAGTTCACCAGCCCGGCGGCGGTCAGTGCCCTCCAGCGCCGCTATTTCGAGGAGTACGGCGCGGAGTTGAGCGCCGCCCACCCCGACTGGCCCGCCGAGCTGGTGCGTTCGGCGGCGAGCCGTTACGTCTCGCCGCCCGAGATCGCGCCGCACAGCGCCGGGGCGGCCGTCGATCTCACGCTCGTCGACGCCGACGGCCAGGAGCTGGACATGGGGACGGCGATGAACGCCAACCCCGAGGACAGCGCGGGCGCCTGCTACACGGGGGCGGTCGGCATCAGTGACACGGCCCGCGCCCACCGGGACGCCCTGGGGGCGGCCCAGGGGCAGCCGGCCGTCACGGCGCACATCCACCAGCCGCTCACCGCACTCCCGCACGGGCACGGCGGCGACCTTCGGATCGGACATCAAGATGATCTCTGCCATGGGCCGATCGTCTCAGCCCCCGGCCGCCACCGGGAGGTGTTCCAGCGGTCGGAGCCGTCAGCACCTCAGCGTCAGATGGCGCGGCCCCCGCAGCATCGCGTTCTGCCGGTACGGCGGCGGGTCCTCGACCAGTTCGGCCGTGCCCAGCCGGGGCAGCAGCGCGGTGAGCGCGGACTGCGCCTCCAGCCGGGCGAGCGGGGCGCCGTAGCAGAGATGGATGCCGGAGCCGAAGCCGAGGTGCTCGTTGTCGGCGCGGGTCGGGTCGAAGCGGTCGGGATCGGTGAAGCGGCGCGGGTCGCGGTTGCCCGAGGCCAGGGCCAGGAACACCGAGGAGCCGCGGGGCAGCGTGGTGCCCCCGACGTCGAGGTCGGCGAGCGGGATGCGCTCGCGCATGTGCACCGGGGGCTCGTAGCGCAGCAGTTCCTCCACCGCCCTCGGCATCAGATCGGGTTCGCGGCGCAGCCGGTCCAGCTCCTCGGGATGGCGCAGCAGGGTCAGGACCCCGTTGGTGATGAGGTTGACCGTGGTCTCGTGCCCGGCGATCAGCAACAGCACCGCCGTCTGGGCCAGTTCCTCCTGGCTGAGCCGCAACTCGGGGTCGGGCTCGGAGACGAACGCCGACAGCAGATCGTCGCGCGGATCGTCACGGCGCTGCTCGGCCAGGCCCACCAGATACCCGCCCATCTCCTGGCGGGCCCGCTCGGCCTCGTCGCGCGGTGCCGAACTCGCGTCCGGCCGTACGTCGGCGGCCGCCACCAGCGTGTCCGACCAGGCCCGGAAGAGCGGTTCGTCCTCGTGCGGCACCCCGAGCAGCCGGCAGATCACCGTGACCGGCAGCGGATAGGCGAAGTCGTCCACGACATCGAGCTGCCCGCCCGACTCGAACGGCGCGAGCAGCTCCTTGGTGATGTTCTCGATCTCGGCGCGCATCCCGTCCACCCGGTGCGGCGTGTGCGGCGGGCCGAACGGCCGCATGGCCAGGGTGCGCAGCCGGTGGTGCTCCGGGTCGTCCAGGCGCAGGAACGGCGGCTTGGCGGTCTCCAGGCCGCGGGTGCGGGGATCCGCGCTCATCCGCGGATCGTGCAGCAGCGCGGCGACCTCGTGATAGCCGCCGATCAGCAGGCTGCCGTCGGCCTGCGGGACGACGGCCCCGGCCTCGCGCAGCTCCGCGTACAGGGGATAGGGGTCGGGGCGGCTGGCGTAGTCGGTGATCCTGGCCAGCAGGGTGCCGGGGTCCATGTCGGCTCCTCGGAGTGGGGGTGGGCTAGACCACCGTCAGCCGGCGGTCCGGCAGATAGCCGGTCAGTGCGACGGTCGGGCCGTGGGACAGCACCGACGGGTCCGGTACGTCGGACGGGATCGGGATCTCGGCCGCGAGCGCCCGGTCGGCGGCGCCCGGCGGGGGCGGGAACGGCGCGCCGGTCTCGATCAGATGCTGGTAGTAGTCGAGCGACTTGGCCATGTCGACGGTGACCGCGGCGGTGACCCGGCCCCGGTAGCCGTAGACCATGGCGAGCCGGCGCGCCTCCAGCGAGCCCTGCGCGATGACCACGTGGTCGGAGTAGGTGGGCACCCCCACCGACTTGATGTTGAGCCCGAACTGGGTCGACCAGAACGTCGGCAGCGCCAGGTGCGGGCGCCGCAGCGGACCGGGGCTGACCATGTTGTGGGCGGCCACCTCGGCCTGGGTGACCGCGTTGCCCCAGTGTTCGAGGGACAGCAGCTGGTAGCCGAAGAGCGGATGCGGGAAGCGGGAGACGTCACCGGCCACGAAGACGTCGTCGGTGACGATGCCGTACATGGTGAAGGCCCGGCACCCGGCGTCGCAGGCCAGCCCGCGCGGGCCCGCCGCGAGCCCGGAGTCGGCGAGCCACTCCACATTGCGCACCGCGCCGAGCGCCACCACGCACACGTCCGCGTCCACCTGGTTGCCGTCGGACAGCTCCACGCCGGTGAAGGTCTTCTCGCCGAGCAGCCTGGTCACCGTCACCCCGGTGCGCAGGTCCACGCCGTGGTTGCGCTGCATCACGGCCGCGAGCTTGGAGAGGGTGCCGCCGAGCGCGCCGACCAGGGGCGCCGGGCCGCGCTCGGTGACCGTGACCTCCAAGCCGCGCTCCCGGCAGGCCGAGGCGATCTCGGAGCCGGTGAACCCGCCGCCGATCACCAGCACCCGCCGCGGCCCCGCGTCCAGCCGGGCCGCGAGCCCCGCCGCGTCCTCCTGGGTGCGCACGGTGAACACCCCGTCCAGCGCGGCCTCCGCCGGGTGGGGCCAGGGCCGGGCGCGGGTCCCGGTGGCGATCAGCACCCGGTCGTACGGCAGTGACTCCCCGTTGTCGAGCAGCACCCGCTTGCCCAGCGTGTCCAGGCCGGTGGCCCTTACACCTAGTACCCACTCCGCCTCGGGGTCGCGGCGCATCGGCAGCGCGGTGGAGTCGGCGGGCGCGACGCCCAGCAGGACCTGCTTGGACAGCGGCGGGCGGTCGTACGGCGGATGGGGTTCGTCCCCGACCACGGTCAGGGAGCCGGTGAAACCCTGCTCGCGCAGCGCCTCCGCGGCCCGCAGCCCGGCCAGCGAGGCGCCCACGACGACGATCCGGCCGGCCATGAGGTCATCGGGCACCGCCGCTCACCTCTTCCCCGAGGAGGATGGCCTGCACCGGGCAGGCCGCCGCGGCCTGGCGCACCCGTTCGACCTGATCGTCGGGGACGGCCGGGGCGTACAGCAGCCCTTCCTCGCCGTGCAGTCGGAACACGTCCGGTGCGAGGAACACGCACTGTGCGTAGCCCTGGCAGCGCGTGAGGTCGACAACGGTCTGCATCGCAACCACTTCCTCCTCCGCCGTACCGCCCCCTCACGTCCAGCATGGGGCGAGACCGGGGCGCTCGCACGGCCACCAGGGCGGCGGCCGGAAGCGGCGCGCCAACGCTCCGGGGACAAGCGCCCCTTGACGGACCCGGACGAACGCCGACATATCCGCGGGCCCGCGCGGAAAGACTGGTCCAACCAGTTGACCACTGTACGAACCGCGTCCACCCTGATCGCCATGACTGAGGGACACATACGGCGCGAGGCGGTCTCCGATCAGCTCTTCGCCGTGTTGCGGGACAGGATTCTCGGCGGGGCGCTGCCGGCGGGCGGCGCGCTCACCGCCGAGCGGGAACTGGCGGCCGAGTTCGGGGTGAACCGGCACGCCGTACGGGAGGCCGTCAAACGCCTCCAGCAGGCCCGGCTGGTCGAGGTCAGCCATGGCGGCCGTACCCAGGTGCTGGACTGGCGGCGCACCGCCGGTCTGGAACTCGCCGTGGGCATCGCCGCCGCCGACAGCGGGCCCACCGTGCAGGACATCGCCCGCGACGCCCTGGAGATGCGGGCCTGCATCGGCGCGGACGCCGCCCGGCTGTGCGCGCTGCGCCGCTCCGCGCGGGCCGCCGCCGAGATCGCCGCGGCCGTCGAGGCGCACGCGCAGGCCGGGCCCGATCTGACCGAGCTGGACGAGACCTACATCGCCTGGTGGCGGCTGATCGTGGAGGGCTCCGGGAACATCGCCTATCTGCTGGCCTTCAACAGCCTGGTCGACGGACTGATCCCGGTCGCCGACGTGCCCGCCGACCTCGGCGCGGGCGAGATCCTCGACGTGGAGGCCCACCGGCGCCTCGCCGGGCACATCACGGCCCGCGAGGCGGGCGCGGCCGAGCTGCTGGCCCGCGAGCTGCTGACCCGCAGCGTGCCCGCCGCCTCCCGCGCCGGGAAGGGGGCCCGCCGATGATCCCCACCGTGGTCTACGCGATCCCGGCGTTCGTGCTGCTGGTCGTGGTGGAGGCGCTGTCGTACCGCTTCCTGCCGGATGACGAGGAGCGCGGGTACGAGCTGCGCGACACCGTCACCAGCATGTCCATGGGCGCGGGCAGCCAGGTCATCGCGGTGCCGTGGAAGGTCGCGACGATCGTGGTCTACGCCGCCGCCTACACCGCCGTTCCCTGGCATCTGCCGCCGTCCTCCGGCTGGACCTGGCTGCTGCTGTTCTTCGGCGACGACCTGGCCTACTACGCCTACCACCGGGCCCATCACCGGGTACGGGTGCTGTGGGCGAGCCATGTGGTGCACCACTCCAGCCTGCGCTACAACCTCTCCACCGCGCTGCGCCAGACCTGGACGCCGATGACCGGCCTGCCGTTCTGGCTGCCGCTGGCGCTGCTCGGCGTGCCGCCGTGGATGATCCTGGTCGAGCAGGCGGTCAGCCTCGTCTACCAGTTCTTCCTGCACACCGAGCGGGTGGACCGGCTGTGGCGCCCGGTGGAGTGGTTCTTCAACACGCCCTCGCACCACCGCGTCCACCACGGCTCCAACCAGGTCTACCTGGACCGCAATTACGGCGGCATCCTCATCGTCTGGGACCGGCTCTTCCGCACCTTCGAGCCGGAGGGGGAGCGGGTGGTGTACGGGCTGACGAAGAACATCGGCACCCACAACCTGGTGCGGGTGGCCTTCCACGAGTACGCGGCCGCCTGGCGCGACGTCCGCGCGGCGGTGCGATGGCGGGACCGGGCCGGGTATGTGTTCGGGCCGCCGGGATGGTCACCGCGCGTCAGCCGATGAGATGATGATCGTCAAGTCGAACCGGAAGCCCGGGGGGTAGAAGTGGCCGGATCGGTCCCGTGCCGTGTCGTCGTGTGCCGTGACTGCTGCTGCGGCAGCCCGAAGGTGACCGGCGTCGACCACGCGGCGCAGACCGCCCGGCTGACGGCGGAGGTGCCCACGCGCGTCTCCGACTGCCTCGACGTGTGCGACCAGGCCAACGTCATCGTCGTGCAGCCCTCCGCCACCGGCCGCGCCGCCGGTGGCCGCCCGGTCTGGCTGGGCCTGGTCAACGACCCGGAGGCGACCGAGGACGTCATCACCTGGGTGCGGTCCGGCGGGCCGGGCGTGGCACCGCTGCCGGAGATCCTCGGGCTGTACGCCTTCGCACCGCCGGGGCGCACGGCGAACCCCTGAGACCCAAGGGTCGGAGAATAAGCCGGAGTTCTGGTTCATCTTCACCAACTGCCCCTAGAATGAACACCGTTCGCACAACAACCGCATAAGTGCGTGACTGGGGGAAGCCGGTGGGAATCCGGCGCTGACCTGCAACCGTGTGCGGCCGTGGGCCGCGAGTCGGGCTGCCCGGCACGCGCTGGAACCGCTTCCCACTGTCATGGTCCGCAGCGCGAAGCCGAGAGCCATGCCCGGAGCACCGGGCCCGGCCCGTCCACCGGTCCGCGCGAGCGGAGGTGCCCGGCGCCGCCCGGGTGCGCCTCGCGCGCCCGGCGACGAGGCCGCGGGCCGCCCGCCCAGGAAGGCTCAGCTCTTGCACGGCACCTTCGCACGCCGCACCCTGATCACCGCGACCGCCCTCGGCATGGCCCTCGTCGCCGCCCCGGCGACCGCCCACGCCCGGAGCGCACCGGGCACGAACGCCCCGGTCGCGGTGACGCTCACCGTCCAGGGGCCGGACGGGATCCTCTTCAAGGGGAGGATCAGAACCCGCGGCCACGACGTCACCACCGCGACCGGCGGCACGCACACCTGCGACGGCACCAACGGCGGCGCCAACCCCTCCGCCGTGCCGACGCCCACCGCTGCCCTCGACGACGCCGCCCACCGTCGGCACTTCACCTGGGACGGCGCCTGGTACGCGTCGTTCGACGACTACTCCGTCGACACCATCAAGAACGTCAGCGGCGGCGCCTCCGCCTACTGGAACATCTCCGTCAACGGCACGCCCACCCCGGTGGGCGGCTGCCAGTTCAAGCTGAACGCCGGGGACGCCGTGGCGTTCACCTGGACCGCGTTCTGATCCCGCCCCTTCTCACCGGCCGGGGAACGGACGCGCCTCGGCCGGTGTGACCGGCTCCCCGGCCCGCACCCCGTGCAGGACATGGGCCAGCACCTCCGCCCCGCGCACCACCCGTGGCCCCGGCCGGTTGTAGTACGACGGCCCGTCCAGTACCCAGACCCGACCCGACCGTACGGCGGGCAGCTCCGCCCAGCCCGGCAGCTTCGTGAGCAACTCGGCCTCGCGCAGGGTGCGTTCGGGCGGGAAGCCGCACGGCAGGACGAGCAGTACGTCGGGCCGTGCGGCGCGCACCGCCGACCAGGGCACCGGCTCGGTGTGCGCGCCGGGCGCGGCGAGGAGCGGTTCGCCCCCGGCGGCCGTGATCTGCTCCGGCACCCAGTGTCCGGCGGGCCACAGCGGGTCCAGCCATTCGATCGCCGCCACCCGGGGCCGGTCCAGACCGGCGACCGCGCCGCGCAACCGGTCCAGCCGGGCCCGCAGTTCGGCCCGGCGGCGCAGCGCGCGCTCGCGCACGTCCAGCAGTTCACCGACGGTGACCAGGCAGTCCAGCACGTCGTCCAGGGTGCGCGGCTCCAGGCTGAGCACCCGGGTGTCCGCGTCGAGCAGCCGCACGGCCCGGCTCACCCGCTCGTACGACACCGCGCACACGGCGCACAGGTCCTGGGTGAGCACCACATCGGGCCGCAGCGCCGCCAGCGCCTCGGTGTCGAGCGTGTACAGCGACGACCCCGAGTGCGCCGACCCGCCGACGGCGGCGGAGATCTCCCGGCTGGTCAGCACGTCCTGGTCCAGCTCCGCCCCGGTCACCACCGGCACCGACGCCACCTCCCGGGGCGGCCAGTCGCATTCGTGGGTACGCCCGACCAGGCTCGCGGAGAGGCCGAGCGCGGCGACGATGTCGGTCGCGGCGGGGAGAAGGGAGACGATCCGCATGCCCTGAGCCTATGCCGGGAGCGCACGCCCGGGGCCGCGGCTGCGCCGCCCGCTCTCCCCGGCTCGGCCCCCCGTCACGCCCCCCAGCGCACCGCGATCGTGTCGCCGACGCCGATGGCCGTCTCACGGGTGGCGGTGGCGAAGGCCGAGCCGTCGACGCTGACCTTCCAGGTGCCGGAGCCGCTGTTCGCCTTGCCGTTGAGGGTGGTGACGGCGCCGGTGCCGGAGGCCGGGGTGATGTCCGTGACACAGCCGGACGGGGTGGCCGCGCTCTTGGCGGCGTCGAGGACGGCGCCCAGCGTGGTCGTGGTGCCGGTCGGCGTGAGCGCCACGGAGCACACCTTCAGGCTGCCCGCCCCGTCGTCCACGCTGAGCGCCAGCTTCGTCGCCGTCCCCGAGGTGAACGAGCCCTGGCCCACCCACTGCGGGGCACCCGGCGTCGTGGGCGCGGGCGGCGCCGCGGTGAAGCCGCCGCCGGCCACCGCGCGCAGGGCGTCGATCGAGGAGTACGCCGTCGGCGAGGTGTCACCGGGCTGGTACCGGAAGCCGCCGCCGGGGTTGAACTGCTGCGCGATCAGGAAGTCCACCGGGGTCTTCCCCGCCGAGGTGAGGAAGTCACCGGTCTGCGGGTTGATGCCGCACGCGTTGAGGCCGGACACCGCCCAGCCGTTCGAGTCGGAGTTCACGCCGAACATCGCGTTGAAGGCACCGCTGTTCGCCACCAGCTTGCTCTTCAGGAACGCCTTGGCCCGGACGATCCCGCTGTCGGTGTTCGGCACCCCGGACGTGCACAGCGCGGCCATCGCGGCACCGGTCATGTCGATGTCGCTGGTCGCGGCGAGCTGGCTCGCGTCCCCCTCGGCCTTGCCGTAGTTCCAGCCGCCGTCGTTGTGCTGGTTGGCCCGGATCCGGGCGACCACGGAGTCACGCAGCGCCCCCGGTATCCGCGCCTGCCCGGACTGCGTCTTCGCGCCGTTCAGGGCGAGCGCGGCGAAGACGGTGCCGTTGAAGTTGGCCGACGGTCCGAAGTAGCCGGTCTCCGCGGTCTGCCAGTAGCCGTAGATGTCGGCGATCAGGTCCCGGGAGGCGGACACCCGGGCCGGATCGATGCCCGCGGCGTAGGCGTTCAGCACCGCGCGCTCGTAGTCCGTGACGACGGGGGAGGCGGACGGCCAGGCGGCGGTGGAGAGCAGATCGCGGTAGACGGTTCTCGCGTTCTTGCTGGTGTCGCCCCCGGGGGTCACGTCCACCGCGGCGGTCCCGGCCGAGGCGAGCGCGCTGAACGCCCACTCGTTGGACAGCCCCGACCCGGCGTACGAACCGTCCGCCGCCTGAAGGGACTTGAGGTAGCCGACCCCGTTCGTCTTCGAGGTGGTGATCTGCGCCGGGGAGGACGTGGCGGCGGCGGGCAGTGTGGCGAGGGTGAACGCGCCGAGCGCGGCGGCCGCGACGAGCGCGGGGCGGCGGAGGGACAGCGGACGGATCATGGCCTGCTCCTTGGATGGAGGACGCCGACCCGGCCCGGTGCCACGGCCCATCGAACCGGCGGAGCAGCGGGCACCGGCCGCCGTCCGGAACGCGTGGACCGGCTTCCAAAAGTGCTGCGCCGCCTGGGCATTCGGGCTCGGAACGGCCTCGCCGTCCCATACCGCTGCGCGTCAGCCCCGGACTCCCACCGGGTTCCCCCATTCGGCAGACCGAGACGGTACCCGACGGCCAACCCGCCCGCCAGCGCCCGCCCTTGCGCCCATGGCCGGGCCGCGGGGCCGCTCTTGACGCATTCCGTGAAGCGTGCTCAAATCCGGCTGATACGCAATGAGTTCCAGGGGAAGCCGGTCGAATTCCGGCGCTGACCCGCAACCGTAGGCCCGGCACCGTCCCGGGCGAGCCGGACTGCCTGGAGCGTGACATCTGCAACAGACGCCGTCGTGGACTGCGGCGTGGTGCGACGGCTTCCGGGTTCCTGCCATGCTTCCGGGGCCCCTTGGCCACGCCCGTGCCCCCGCCGGTCGACAGAGGGGGCCGTGGTGGGGACCGGGCAGCGAAGAGAGAAGCGGGCGAGGGCGATCCCGCCCCGCGGGGCGGCACTGGCGGCGGCCCTGTGCGTACTGCTCGCGGCCTGCACGGCCTTCCTCACGATCACGATCACACCCGCGACCGCGGACGGCACCGGCGGCTGCACCGCGACCAAGGGCGCACTCGTCGCCGTGGACTTCGGGCCCTTCGGCGGCCCGGTGGAAGAGGGCTGCGACCTCACCCCCACCACCGGCTACGACCTGCTGCACGACGCCGGTTTCAGCACCGCCGGCACCCAGCACGACGGCCCCGCCTTCATCTGCCGCATCGGGTACGGCTCCTTCGACTCCGGTACGCAGTACCCGACGTCGGACAAGGAGTCCTGCGTCCTGACCCCGCCCGCCACGGCGTACTGGTCGTACTGGATCGCCTCCCCGGGCCAGAAGGACTGGACCTACAGCCCGTACGGCGCCATGGACCGCAAGCTCAAGGACGGTGACGTCGACGCCTGGGTCTACGGCGGCACCGATGTCCAGGGCTCCACCGGCAAGCCCGCCTTCACCCCCGACGACGTACGCGGCGGCGACCCCTCCGGGCCCGGCACGGGCGAGCCCACCGGCGCCCTGGGCAAGATCGACACGAAGGCCGCCGCCACCTGGCTCACCGGTCAACTCACCGACGGTGAGCGGATCGTGGACGACGGCGCCACCACCCCCGACTACTCGCTGACCGCCGACACCGCGTTCGCGCTGGCCGCAGCGAACGGCAAGAGCGCCGCCCTCGACAAGGTCACCGGCTATCTCGCCGCCCGCACCGCGGACTTCGCCTACCCGAACGGCACCGACCAGGACCCGGACGCCACCGCCCTCGCCCGGCTCGCCCTCCTCGCCGAGATCACCGGCCGCGACCCGCGCGCCTTCGGCGGCCACGACCTGCTCGCCGCCCTCACCGGCGATGTGTGCGCGGCGGGCCCGGAGTCCGGCGAGGCCACCCCCGGCTGCACCGCCAAGGGCGACTTCCGCGCCTCCTCCTACGCCGAGGGCCAGGCCCTCGCGGTCCTCGCGCTGCTGCGGGCCGGGGTGACACCCCCGGCCGCGACGGTCGACCGCCTCACCCAACTCCAGTGCAAGGACGGCAGCTTCACCAGCATCCTCATCCGGCCCGGCGAGTACTGCGACCCGGACCCGGCCACCACCGGCCTGATCGCCCTGGTGCTGCACCGGGCGGGCGGCCACGAGGACGCGGTCACGGCGGCCCACACCTACCTCAGCGGCGCGCAGCGGGCCGACGGCGCCTTCCCCGGCTACACCGGCTCGACCACCGGATCCGTCAACGCCACCGCGTACGCCGCCCAGGCACTGGCCGCCCTCGGCGACACCACCCGAGGCGGCGCGGCCGTCGGCTGGCTGTCCCGGCAGCAGCTGAAGAGCGGCGGCTTCGGCTTCGAGGAGGGCGCCACCGACGCGGCCGTCTACGCGACCTCGCCCGCCGTCCTCGCCGGCACCGGCACCAGCCTGGTCGCCCTCACCACCAGGACCACCGAACCCACCCCGCCGCCGGCCTCCCCGAGCGGCACCCCGACCACCCCCGCCCCCGCCCCGGGCGCGGGCCCCGATCTGAAGAAGGGCGTCGCCTACCTCACCAGGGCGGCCAACCTCAAGCAGGGCCAGTACTACGGCGACGGCACCACGTCAGGCCGCGCCGACTTCGGCCTCACCATCGACGGCGCCTACGCGCTCGCCGCCACCGGCCTGGACAACGCCAAGCTGCGCGGCATCGTCGACTTCCTCGACCACCGGGGCAAGGACGGCGCGGGCCGCACGGTCGACGACTGGACCAACGTCGGCACCTCGTACGCGGCGGCCGGCTCCATCGGCAAGACCGCCCTGCTCGCCGAGGCCGTGGGACGCGACCCCCGGCACTTCACCGGACACGACCTCATCGCCGCCCTCGACCAGGCCGTCTGCGCCAAGGCCAGCACCGGAAGCGACCGCTCCTGCGCGGCGGCGGGCGCCTACACCTACGCGCCCTCCGTCTTCGCCCAGTCCCTCGCCGTCATGGCCCAGCTGCGCGCGGGCGACACCACGTCGGCCCAGCGGCCGATCGCCTACCTGGCGAGCCTCCAGGAGAGCAGCGGTGCCTGGCCCAGCCTGATCCCGTCCACCAAGGACTCCGACGTGGACTCCACCGCCATCGCCGCCATGGCCCTCGACCTCGCGGGCGGCGACACGGCGGACAAGGCCGTGGACAAGGCGCTGACCTGGCTCGCCTCCCGGCAGCTGGCCGACGGCGGCTTCCCCGGCACCGCGGGCGACTCCGTCAACTCGGCGGCTCTCGCCGTACAGGGCCTGTCGCTGGACGCGCCGAAGTACGCCGAGCAGATCGCCGAGGCCCGTAAGTTCCTCGCCTCCCAGCAGAACAGCGACGGCGGATTCGTGGTCGCCAAGGGCGGCGACGACCGCCGCTCCGACCTGCGCGCCTCCACCCAGGCCGTCGGCGGCGCCACCGGCATCTCCTTCGGCACCCTCGATCGGAGCCTGACCGGCACCTCCCCGCAGCCCGTCCCGAGCCCCAGCGGCAGCGCCCCGGACATCGTCACCACCGGAGACACGGGAGGCACCGGAGACACCGGAAGCTCCGGCGGCGCGGGCGACGGCGGGGCCACCGCGAGCGGCGGAGGCGGCATCCTCGCCGCCACCGGCGTCCAGGCCGGGGCCCTCGCCGCGATCGCCGTACTGCTGATGCTCGCCGGCTGGCGCACCGTGGTCGTCGCCCGCCGCCGCACCGGCACCGGGGGCGGACGATGAGGGCGGCGGCCCGCCCGATACGGGCCCTGGCCGCTCTCGGCCTGGGCGCCGCCGCGGTCGTGGCCACCGGCACCCCGGCCGCCGCCGACCCCCAGCCGATGGGCCGCTGCACCACCACCTCGGGCGTCGTGCTCGCCGTCGACCTCAGCCACTGGGGCGGCCCGATCCTGCGCTCCTGCGGCACCACCCCGACCACCGGCTACGAGCTGCTCAACCAGGGCGGCTGGAGCACCACCGGCACCGGGCACGACGGCCCCGCCTTCATCTGCCGCATCGGCTACAGCGGTTACCAGCACGGCCGGCAGTACCCGACCCCCGCCCAGGACGACTGCGTGCTCACCCCGCCCGCCTCCGCGTACTGGTCGTACTGGCACGCCGATCCCGGCGCCACCGACTGGACGTACAGCCAGCTCGGCGCGATGCTCTACAAGCCCAAGCCGGGCAGCGTCGACCTGTGGGAGTTCGGCGGCACCAACATCCAGGGCACCGAGGGCCGCCCGAAGGTCAGCCCCGGCCAGCTGCGCGCCCACAACACCGCGCCGCAGGGCGACGCGGGCAAGCCCGCCTCCACCAGCAGGGCCCCCCAGCTGCCGCCCGGCGTGAACACCGGACCGGCCCCGGAGAAGCGACCCGCCCCCTCCGCGCCGCCGTCGGCGAAGCCGAAGCCCGAGCCGAAGCCCAGCAAGAGCGCGAGCCCGTCGCCGTCGCCGAGCACCACCACGAGCGCCCCGGCGACCCCGGCCCCGTCCCCGAGCGGCGGCACCCGGGTGGTCGACGCCGCCCCCGCCGCCGAGGCCCGGCACGACGCCGGCTCGATCGTCCCCGTGGTCGCGGGCGCCGGTCTGGTCGCCCTGATCGGCGGCGCGGCCTACGCGGCACACCGGCGCCGCCGCTCCGAGTGACCGCCGTGTCCCGTACGACCGTCGAGGCACCCGCCGCCGAGGCGGCACCGGACCGGGGCGGCCGGCGGCTGCCCCGCACCCTGCACCCCATGGCCTGGTGGGTGTGGGCGCTCGCGCTCGCCACCGCGGTCAGCCGCACGGACAACCCGCTGCTGCTGCTCCTGGTGCTCGCCGTCCTCGGCTACGTCGTCACCGCCCGGCGCACCGAGGCGCCCTGGGCCCGCGGCTTCGTCTACTACCTCTACCTCGCCCTGTCGGTGGTCGCGATCCGCGTCGCCTTCCGGGCCGTGTTCGCCACCGGCATCACCCCGCACGACCACTTCCTCTTCTCCCTGCCGCACCTCCCCACCCCCGACTGGTACGCGGGCATCCGGATCGGCGGCCCGGTCTCGCTGGAAGCCCTGCTGTCCTCCGCCACCGACGGGCTGCGTCTCGCCTGCATGCTGGCCTGCGTCGGCGCCGCCAACACCCTCGCCAACCCCAAGCGCGCCCTGCGCGTCCTGCCGGGCGCCCTGTACGAGCTGGGCGTGGCCGTCACCGTCGCGATCAGCGTGGCGCCCCAGCTGGTGCAGAGCGTCCAACGCGTCGCCCGCGCACGGCGGTTGCGCGCGGGCCGGGCCAAGGGCGTCAAGGCGCTGCGCTCCATCGCGGTGCCGGTCCTGGAGGACGCCCTGGAACGCTCCCTGCGGCTGGCCGCCGCCATGGACTCACGCGGCTACGGCCGGGCGGGCAGCGCCACCCGCCGCTCCCGCCGGGTCACCGGCGCGCTGATGCTGCTCGGCATGTGTGGTCTGTGCGCCGGGGCGTACGGGCTCCTCGACGCCACCGCGCCCACCCTCCTCGGGCTGCCCGCGATGTCCTGCGGGGCCGCGCTGTGCGTGGCGGGCCTGCGGCTCGGCGGCCGGCGCGTCACCCGCACCGCCTACCGGCCCGACCCCTGGCGGCTGCCCGAGTGGTGCGTCGCGGGCAGCGGACTGCTCTCGGCCGTGCTGCTGTTCAGCGATCTCGGTTACGACCCCGCCCAGCTCAACCCCACCTACTATCCTCTCACCTGGCCGGGTCTGCCGCTGGTGCCGACCGCCGCCGTCCTGCTCGCCGGCACCGCCGGCTTCCTCGCCCCGCCGCCCGGCCCCGTCCCGAGAGCCACCGCACCGTGATCACCTTCGACCAGGTCACCGTCCATTACGACGACATGCCCGAGCCCGCACTGCGGGACGTCGCCCTCACGGTGGACGAGGGCGAACTCTGCCTCGTCGTCGGCCACACGGGCGTCGGCAAGTCGACCCTGCTCGGCGCCGTCAACGGGCTGGTCCCGCACTTCACCGGCGGCACCCTGTACGGCCGGGTCACCGTCGACGGCCGGGACACCGCCCACCATCCGCCCCGCGAACTCGCCGATGTCGTCGGCGTGGTGGGCCAGGACCCCATCGACGGCTTCGTGACCGACACCGTCGAGGAGGAACTCGCCTACGCCATGGAGCAGTTGGCGATCCTGCCTGCGACCATGCGCAAGCGGGTCGAGGAGACCCTCGATCTGCTCGGCCTCGCCGACCTGCGGCACCGCGCGCTGCACACGCTCTCCGGCGGACAGCAGCAGCGCGTCGCGATCGGCTCCGTGCTCACCGCCCACCCGCGCGTGCTGGTCCTGGACGAACCCACCTCCGCCCTGGACCCGACGGCGGCCGAGGAGGTCCTCGCCGCCGTCACCCGGCTCGTGCACGACCTCGGTGTCACCGTCCTCATGGCCGAGCACCGCCTGGAGCGGGTCGTGCAGTACGCGGACCGCGTCATCCATCTGCCCGGCGACGGCCGGGCCCGCATCGGCCCACCCGCCGAGATCCTGCGTACGGCCACGATCGCGCCGCCGATCGTGGAGCTGGGCCGGGCCGCGGGCTGGTCCCCGCTGCCGCTGTCCATCCGCGACGCCCGCCGCGCCGCCGCCCCGCTGCGTACCCTGCTGGCCGGGCGGACCCCGGCCCCCGTACGGCCGCCGGTCCCGGACGGCAAGGGGAACCGGCTGCTGGCCGCGCGCGGTGTCACGGTCGCCTACCGGGACGTCGCCGCCGTACGGGCCGTGGACCTCGATCTGCACGCGGGCGAGGTCATCGCGCTGATGGGCCGCAACGGCTCCGGCAAGTCCTCCCTGCTGTGGGCCCTCCAGGGCTCCGGACCCCGCCGGGCCGGAAGCGTCCGGGTGGACGGCGGACACGGCACGCGGGACCCGCACGCGGTGTCCGCGGCCGAGGCCCGCCGACTCGTCGGACTGGTCCCGCAGACACCCGCCGACCTGCTCTATCTGGAGAGCGTCGGAGAGGAACTCGCCCAGGCGGACGCCGAGTCGGCGGCCGGGGTGACGGCGCGCGAGCTGCTCGACCGGCTCGCGCCCGGCATCGAGGACGCCACGCACCCCCGCGACCTGTCGGAGGGGCAGAAGCTCGCCCTCGTCCTCGCCGTCCAACTGGCCGCCGCGCCCCGGGTCGTACTGCTGGACGAGCCGACCCGGGGCCTGGACTACCGGGCCAAGACGGCACTGACCGGCATCGTGGACGCGCTCGCGGCCGAGGGCCGTGCGGTCGTCATCTCCACCCATGACGTCGAGTTCGCCGCCCGCGCCGCCGACCGCGTCGTCGTCATGGCCGAGGGGGACATCGTCGCCGACGGCCCCACCACCGAAGTCATCGTCTCCTCCCCGACGTTCGCCCCGCAGACGGCCAAGATCCTCGCACCGCTGCCCTTCCTGACGGCGGATCAGGTCGCACGCGAGCTCGCGGACCCGGGCGAGGCGCGGTCATGAGCGGACGCGCGCGGACCGGCGGACCCGCCATCCGGCTGACCGGCCGGGCCGGGGTGGTCATGGCGCTGGCCGCCCTCCTCGGACTCGTCGCGTTCTTCTGGCCGTTCGTCGTCGCACCCGGCACGTTCGGCTCCTCCTACGCACCCCCGCTGATCTTCGGCGTGCTGCTGGTGCTCGTGCTCTGCGTGGTGCTCTCGGAGATCGCCGAGGGCGGCATCGACTCCAAGGCCCTCGCCATGCTCGGCGTGCTCTCCGCCGTCGACGCCGCCCTGCGCCCCCTCGGGGCCGGTACGGCGGGCATCGAGACGGTCTTCTTCGTCCTGGTCCTGGCCGGCCGGGTGTACGGTCCGGGCTTCGGCTTCGTCCTCGGCTGCACCTCGCTGTTCGCCTCCGCGCTGATCACCGGGGGAGTGGGGCCCTGGATGCCGTACCAGATGTTCGGCTGCGCCTTCGTCGGCATGCTCGCCGGATTCCTGCCCCGGGCGCGCGGCCGCCGCGAGGTGCTGATGCTCGCCGTCTACGGCTCGCTGTCCGGCTACCTCTTCGGCTTTCTGCTCAACCTCTCCTTCTGGCCGTTCTCCCTGGACCCGAACAGCTCGATCGCCTATCTGCCGGGCCTGCCCTTCACCGAGCAGTGGCACCGCTACGTCGCCTTCGACCTCGCCACCTCGCTGGGCTGGGACACCGGCCGGGCCGTCACCAACTTCGTGTGCGTGCTGCTGGCCGGTCCCGCGGTGCTGACCACCTTCCGGCGCGCCGCCCGCCGCGCCCGCTTCCGCGCGCCGGTGCGCTTCGCCGGACCCCGCGAGCGGCCCGCGGAGAGCGCGGACGGCGTGGCCTGAAGAGGCGTACCGGATCCCGTGAGGACGCACCGAATCCCCGGGGACACTGGATTTACTAGGACGTCCAACTATATATTCGGGGGAGAAGGCCCGCGGTGCAGGGAAGCCGGTGTGAATCCGGCGCGGTCCCGCCACTGTGACCGGGGAGTACGCCGTCGAGCAGGACGCCACTGACGAGCAGGATGTCGGGAAGGCGGACGGCGCGCGCTGATCCGGGAGTCAGGATACCGGCCGCGGGATGTTCCGTGTTGTCCACGAGGATGGAGCCGACACGCATGGCACCCCTGCGCACCCATGATCCCGGCGCGAGCCGACGCGGGCCCTCCCCGCGCGGCAATCCCGCCGTACCGGTCTGAGGGCTCGTCCCGCCACCGCGTCTTTCGCGCCGCCCCGGCACGCCCGCGTGCGCCCTCGCGCACCCGGCCGTGTGCCGCTGCCGCGCGCCATCCCGGATCACCCCCACCTGACGAGAGCAGGCAGCCATGATCCGTCCCCAAGCACCCTCCGCCGTACGCGAGTTGACCCACTTCGTCGACGGCAAGCACGTCCCGGGCACCTCCGGGGCGCACGGCGAGGTGTACGACCCCAACACCGGCGAGGTCCAGGCCCTGGTGCCGCTCGCCGACCGGGGCGAGACCGAGGCGGCGATCGCCTCCGCCGCCCAGGCGCAGCGCGCCTGGGCCGAGTTCAACCCGCAGCGCCGCGCCCGCGTCCTGCTGCGCTTCCTCCAGCTCGCCGAGCAGGAGAAGGACGCGCTGGCCCGGCTGCTGTCGGCCGAGCACGGCAAGACCGTCGCCGACGCCCACGGCGACCTCCAGCGCGGCCTGGACGTCGTGGAGTTCGCCGCCGGCATCCCGCATCTGCTCAAGGGCGAGTTCAGCGACAACGCCGGCACCGGCATCGATGTGCACTCCCTGCGCGCGCCGCTCGGCGTCATCGCGGGCATCACGCCGTTCAACTTCCCCGCCATGATCCCGCTCTGGCAGGCCGCACCCGCGCTGGCCTGCGGCAACGCCTTCGTCCTCAAGCCCTCCGAGCGCAACCCCTCGGTGCCGCTGCGGCTCGCCGAACTCTTCCTGGAGGCGGGCCTGCCGCCCGGCGTGCTCAACGTCGTCAACGGCGCCCGGGACGCCGTCGACACCCTCTTGGAGGACCCGCGCGTCGCCGCCCTCGGCTTCGTCGGCTCCACCCCCATCGCCGCGCACGTCTACGCCACCGCCGCCGCCCACGGCAAGCGCGCCCAGTGCTTCGGCGGCGCCAAGAACCACCTCATCGTGATGCCGGACGCCGATCTGGACCAGGCGGTGGACGCGCTGATCGGCGCCGGGTACGGCTCGGCCGGTGAGCGCTGCATGGCCATCTCCGTCGCCGTGCCGGTCGGCGAGGCCACCGCGGACGCCCTCGTCGCCCGGCTCACCGAACGCATCGCCGCCCTGCGGATCGGCCGCAGCGACGACCCCGAGGCCGACTTCGGCCCGCTGGTCGCCCCCGAGGCCCTGCGCAGGGTCCGCGAGTACGTCGACCTCGGGGTCCAGGAGGGCGCCGAACTCGTCGTGGACGGACGGGACTTCGTGCTCCCCGGCCATGAGAACGGCTTCTTCGCCGGAGCCTCGCTCTTCGACCGGGTCACCCCCGGCATGCGCGTCTACCAGGAGGAGATCTTCGGCCCGGTCCTCTCGGTCGTCCGCGCCGCCGACTACGAGGAGGCCCTGCGCCTGCCCAGCGAGCACCTCTACGGCAACGGCGTCGCGATCTTCACCCGTGACGGGGACACCGCCCGCGACTTCACCCGCCGGGTGAACACCGGCATGGTCGGCGTGAACGTGCCCATCCCGGTGCCCGTCGCCCACCACACCTTCGGCGGCTGGAAGCGCTCCGGCTTCGGCGACCTCGGCCAGCACGGCCCGGACGCGATCCGCTTCTGCACCCGCACCAAGACCGTCACCTCCCGCTGGCCCGCCGGCCGCCGCGAGGGCGCCTCCTTCACGATCCCCACGATGGGCTGAGCGCCGCTATGACCACCACCCTGCTCACCGAGGACCAGCAAGCCCTCGTCGAGGCCACCCTCGACTTCACCCAGGACCACCTCGCCCCGCACGCCCTGGACTGGGACCGCGACAAGCACTTCCCCGTCGACGTCCTGCGCAAGGCCGCCGGGCTCGGCCTCGGCGGTGTCTACGTCCGCGAACAGCACGGCGGATCCGCGCTCGGCCGGGCCGACGGCGTGCTCGTCTTCGAGACCCTCGCCACCGGCTGCCCCGCCATCGCCGGATATCTGTCCATCCACAACATGGTCGCCTGGATGATCGACCGCTACGGCGACGACGCCCAGCGCGAGCGGTGGCTGCCCCGGCTGTGCGCGATGGACGACCTCGCGAGCTACTGCCTGACCGAACCCGGCGCAGGCTCCGACGCCGCCGCCCTCACCACCCGCGCCGTACCCGACGGCGACCACTACGTGCTCACCGGCGTCAAGCAGTTCATCTCCGGCGCGGGCGCCGCCCAGGTGTACGTGGTGATGGCCCGCACCGGCGAACCCGGCCCCCGCGGCATCTCCGCGTTCCTGGTCGACAAGGACGACCCCGGCATCTCCTTCGGCCCGAACGAACGCAAGATGGGCTGGCACGCCCAGCCCACCCGCCAGGTCGTCCTGGACGGCGTCCGGATCCCCGCCGACCGGCTCCTCGGCCGACCCGGCGAGGGCTTTAGGATCGCGATGAACGGCCTGAACGGCGGCCGCCTCGGCATCGCCGCCTGCTCCCTCGGCGGCGCCCGCAGCGCCCTGGACCGGAGCCTCGCCCACCTCGCCGACCGGGAGGCGTTCGGCGCCCGCCTCCTCGACGCCCAGGCCCTGCGCTTCCGCCTCGCCGACATGGCGACCGAGCTGACCGCCGCCCGCGCCCTGGTCCAGCAGGCGGCCCGCGCCCTGGACGCCCAGGACCCGCAGGCGCCGTATCTGTGCGCCATGGCGAAGCGGTTCGCCACCGACACCGGGTACTCGGTCGCCGATCGCGCCCTGCAACTGCACGGCGGATACGGCTACCTCGCCGAGTACGGCATTGAGAAGATCGTCCGCGACCTTCGCGTCCACCAGATCCTGGAAGGAACCAACGAGATCATGCGCGTCATCGTGGCCCGCGGCCTGACGGAGGCCCTCGGATGAGCAACGACACCGAGGAACCCGTTCTGCTGCGCACCGGCGGCCGGGCCGCCCGGATCATCCTCAACCGGCCCCGGGCCCTCAACGCCCTCACCCATGAGATGGTCACCCGCATCGACGCGGCGCTGACCGGCTGGGAGCACGACCCGGCCGTGCGGACCGTCGTCATCAGCGGCGCCGGAGAGCGCGGACTGTGCGCGGGCGGCGACATCCGCGCCATCCACGACGACGCCCGCGCGGGCGACGGCACCGCCTCGGCCGCGTTCTGGCGGGACGAGTACCACCTCAACGCCCGTACCGCCCGCTACCCCAAGCCGTACGTCGCCCTCATGGACGGCATCGTGATGGGCGGCGGGGTCGGCGTCTCCGCGCACGGCGCCGTCCGCGTCGTCACCGAGCGCTCGCGGATCGCGATGCCGGAGACGGGGATCGGCTTCATCCCGGACGTCGGCGGCACCTACCTCCTGTCCCGCGCCCCCGGCGAGCTGGGCACGTACCTCGCCCTGACAGGCGATCAGATCGGCGCCGGTGACGCCCTGTTGTGCGGGCTCGCCGACCACTACGTGCCGTCCGACGCGCTGGGCGCCCTGCTGGACGACCTCGCCGAGCTGCCCGTGGCCGAGGCCCTGGCGCGGCACGAACGGCCCGCACCGCAGGGGGCGTTGGCCGAGCGGCGGAGCTGGATCGACGCCTGCTTCTCCGCCGACTCCGTCGAGGAGATCGTCGAGCGGCTGTGCGCGCACGGCGGCACGGAGGCCAAGGAGGCGGCCGAGACCCTCCTCGCCAAGTCGCCCACCGCGCTCAAGGTCACCCTGGCCGCCCTCCGCCGCGCCCGGCGGCTCGGCACCCTGGAGGAGGTCCTCGACCAGGAGTACCGCGTCTCGTGCGTCGGGCTGAGGAGCCCCGACCTGGTGGAGGGCGTCCGCGCCCAGATCATCGACAAGGACCGCGACCCGCACTGGTCACCGGCGAGGCTGGCCGAGGTCACCGACGCCGACGTGGAGCGCTTCTTCGCCCCGCTCGGCGACCGGGAACTCGGCCTCGCGGGGCCCGGCGGCACGACGGAGGCGACGCGGTGAGCGGGGACGGCGGGGCGCGCGCGACCGTCGCCTTCATCGGGCTCGGGCACATGGGCGGCCCGATGGCGGCCAACCTGGTCGGGGCCGGGCACCGGGTGCTCGGCCACGACCTGGTGCCCGAGGCGCGGGCGGCCGCCGCGCGGGCGGGGGTGGAACCCGCCGGATCCGCGGCCGAGGCGGTGGCCGACGCAAACACGGTGATCACCATGCTCCCGGCCGGCCGCCATGTCCTTGACCTCTACGACACCCTCCTGGAGGCGGCCCGGCCCGGCACCCTCTTCGTCGACTGCTCCACCATCGACGTCGCCGACGCCCGCACCGCCCATGAACGCGCCGTCGCCGCCGGGATGCGGGCGCTGGACGCACCCGTCTCCGGCGGAGTGGTCGGCGCCGAGGCCGGCACGCTCACCTTCATGGCGGGCGGTGGGGAGGCCGAATTCGCGGGCGCCCGGCCCCTGCTGGACGTCATGGGCGGCAGGGCCGTGCACTGCGGGGGCCCCGGTGCCGGGCAGGCGGCGAAGATCTGCAACAACATGATCCTCGGCGTCTCCATGATCGCCGTGAGCGAGGCGTTCGTCCTCGGCGAGCGTCTGGGACTGTCCCACCAGGCCCTGTTCGACGTCGCGTCCACGGCGTCCGGGCAGTGCTGGGCGCTCAGCGTCAACTGCCCCGTCCCGGGCCCGGTCCCGGCGAGCCCCGCCAACCGGGACTACCGGCCCGGCTTCGCCGCCGCGCTGATGGCCAAGGACCTGGGGCTCGCCGCCAACGCGGTCAAGGCGGGCGGTGTGCAGGCCGAACTCGGTCTCAGGGCGGCTGCGTTGTACGCCGAATATGCCGAACGGGTCGGTGCCACCGAGGACTTCTCGGGCATCGTACGCACCATCAGGGAACAGAGCGGAGAGTGCGCATGAGCACCGAGTACGAGACGATCCGGGTCGAGCGCAAGGGCCGTACCGCCCTGCTCACCCTCGACCGCCCGAAGGCCCTCAACGCGCTGAATCTCCAGGTCATGAACGAGGTCGTGGCCGCGACCGAGGCCCTGGACCGGGACCCGGAGTGCGGCTGCGTCGTGATCACCGGCTCGGCGAAGGCGTTCGCCGCGGGCGCCGACATCAAGGAGATGAGCCCGCAGGGGTACCTGGACATGTACCTGGCCGACTGGTTCACCGCCTGGGACCGGCTCGGACAGCTGCGCACCCCGACCATCGCCGCGGTCTCCGGATACGCCCTCGGCGGCGGCTGCGAGCTGGCCATGCTCTGCGACATCCTGCTCGCCGCCGACACCGCCGTCTTCGGGCAGCCCGAGATCAAACTCGGGGTGATCCCCGGTATCGGCGGCTCCCAGCGGCTGACCCGGGCCGTCGGCAAGGCCAAGGCCATGGAGCTGGTGCTGACCGGCCGCACGATGGACGCAGCCGAGGCCGAGCGGGCCGGACTCGTCTCCCGGATCGTCCCCGCGGCCGAGCTGCTCGCCGAGGCCCTCGCCGTCGCCGAGGTCGTGGCCGGGATGTCGCTGCCGGTGGCGATGATGGCCAAGGAGGCGGTGGGCCGGGCCTTCGAGACCACCCTCGCGGAGGGCGTCCGCTTCGAACGGCGGCTGTTCCACGCGGTGTTCGCGACCGCCGACCAGAAGGAGGGGATGGCCGCCTTCGTGGACAAGCGGCCGCCGGAGTTCCGGCACCGCTGACCGGGGAGGGTGCGTCTCCCAGCCACTTGTCTGATTGACGGACGATGCTCGTTTCCGTACGCTCCGCTTGTAGTGATGGCCTGAGGAAGCTGGTGGGAATCCAGCACGGTCGCGCCACTGTGTACGTGCCCCTCCGCGAGGGCGGGCACGAAGTCAGACACCGGGCCATCGCGACGCTCCACTGGCTGAGGGACGCACGATCCCCTGAAGGAGGCTCACTCATGAGCAGTCTGTCCGCGCCCGCCGCACTCCCCACACCCGTCGTCCTCCCGGCGACGAAGGCCGTGTTCTGGCTGGTCGGGACCGCGCTCTTCGCGCTGGCGATCTACTACTTCATCGGGGTCGACCAGGGCGCCTACTCCGTCTTCGGCAAGGACATGCACGTCCACGAGTTCGTGCACGACGCCCGCCACTTCCTGGGCTTCCCCTGCCACTGACGAGAGTAAGCACGGACATCTGAACATGGAAAAGAGACTCATTCTGCGCGGCGTCATCGCCGGCGCAGTCGCCGGGCTGCTCGCGTTCGTCTTCGCACGGATCTTCGCCGAGCCCCAGATCGCCAAGGCGATCGACTACGAGAGCGGCCGCGACGCCGCGCAGGCCGTCCTCGACAAGGCCGCCGGGATCACGGCCGAGGCCGAGGGCCCCGACATCTTCAGCCGGACGATCCAGGCCAACGTCGGCATCGGCGTGGGCATGGTCCTCTTCGGCGTCGCCATGGGCGCGCTCTTCGCCGTCGCCTACGCGATCTGCCTCGGCCGCGTCGGCAAGCTGCGCCCGCGCAACCTCGCCATGCTGGTGGCGCTGGGCGGCTTCGTCGGCATGTACCTGGTGCCGTTCATCAAGTACCCGGCCAACCCGCCGGCCATCGGCCACCCCGAGACGATCAAGGACCGGGGCAATCTGTATCTGGCCATGGTGGTCTGCTCGGTGGTCTTCCTCGTCGCCGCCGTCTGGCTCGGCAAGCGCCTCCAGCCGCGCTTCGGCAACTGGAACGCCACGCTGCTCGCCGCCGGCGCCTATGTGGTGGCCATCGGCATCGTGATGGCCCTGCTCCCCGCGCTCGGCGAACTCTCCGCCAACGTGAAGGAGTACGGCCACCACGCCACCGAGACCCCGCTGCCCCTGACCAACTCCAAGGGCACCATCGTCTACCCGGGCTTCCCGGCGGACGTCCTGGCCTCCTTCCGCTTCTACTCCGTCGCCGCCCAGGCCCTGCTCTGGGCGACCCTGGGCCTCGTCTTCGCCCCCATGGCCGAGCGGCTGCTCGACCCGGCGGCGCGGGCGGCCGCGAAACCGGCTCCCCGGCAGCCGGAAGAGGTCGGCGCCGCCTGACCCAGGCCGACCGGCATCGCATCACCCACGCCGACCGGCGCGCAGGACGCACCGAGGGCTGCACCCCAACAGGGTGCGGCCCTCAGTGCGTTGGTGCCCGTGTTCCTGCCTCCGGCGCGGCCAAGGGTCCCCCGAGCCGCAGATTCCACCGCCCGGCCCGCCCGCTGAGTTCCGTCGCCGTCAACGGCACCACGTCCAGCCGCCAGAACGCGCTCGGGGGCAGCCCCAGCACCCCGACGACCGCGGCCCGTACGATCTCCGGCTCGACCACGGCCACCGTACGGCCGTCCCGCGCGCCGTCCAGCCAGGCCCCGACCCGTGCGCACACCGCGCGCACCGACTCCCCGCCGTGGCCCGCCCATTCGGGGTCGGTGAGCCAGTGGCCGAGGGCCTCCGGCTCGGCCGCCGTCACCTCGTCGAGGGCCCGACCGCGCCAGCGGCCCACGTCCACGCCCCGCAGCGCGGGCGCCTCCTCGCCGTCCTCCAGGCCGAGGGCGTGCGCCGTCTCCCGGCAGCGCGCACTCGCGGAGAGCACCACCCGGGTCGGCGCGGGCAGCGACCCGGCCGCCGAGCGGGCCCGCGCCGCGCCGAGGTCCTCGAGGGAGTCGCCGTCGTAGAAGCGCGCCTGTCGCAGTGCGGGGGTCATGGCGGGGGAGACGAGAAGGACACGGCTGGTCACGCGGGACACTCCTGCGGGGTCGTCATGGGGTACGGGTCTCCACCGGGTACGGCACGTACGTGCGCCGGTCCGGGTCGATGGCGAGGTGCCCGCCGGCCGGGGGACGGGCCCGCTGGGCGCAGTCGCGGCGCTCGCAGATCCGGCAGCCCAGGCCGATCGGGGTGGCGGCCCGCGGGTCGTCCAGGGCGATGCCCTCGGCGTAGACGAGCCGGTGCGCGTGGCGCAGTTCGCAGCCGAGGGCGACGGCGAACTCGGCGCGCGGCGCGTGATGCCCGAAGCCGCCCCGGGTGATGGTGCGCGCCACCCAGAAGTACCGCTTGCCGTCCGGCATCTCGGCGACCTGGGTGAGTATCCGGCCGGGCGCCGAGAACGCGTCGTACACCGTCCACAGCGGACAGGTGCCGCCGAGCCGGGAGAAGTGGAAGTCGGTCGCCGACTGCCGCTTGGAGATGTTGCCGGCCCGGTCCACCCGCAGGAAGGAGAACGGCACGCCTCGGCGCCCGGTGCGCTGGAGGGTGCTCAGCCGGTGGCAGACGGTCTCGAAGCCGACGCCGAAGCGGGCGGACAGCAACTCGATGTCGTAGCGCACCTCCTCGGCCGCCGCGTGGAAGGTGGTGTACGGCATCAGCAGGGCGCCCGCGAAGTAGTTCGCGAGGCCGATGCGGGCCAGGGCGGTGGACTCGGGCGAGGTCAACTCGGTCGCGTGATCGGCGAGTTGGCCGAGCAGCGCGCCGTGTTCCAGCAGGGCGAGCTGGGTGGCGAGCTGGAAGGCGCGGCGGCCGTCGCTGAGCCAGGGGGAGAGGAACAGCAGCCCGGACTCGGGGTCGTAGCGGCGGGCGTCGGCGAGGCGGCCGGGACCCGCCTGCACCACCCGTACCCCGTGCCGCTCGGCGAGCCGGGCCACCAGCGGCTCGGCGGCCCGGCCGGGGCGCAGCGCCAGGTCCTCGGCGATCCGCTCGGCCTCGGTGTCCAGCGGCTCGAAGTGGTTGTGGTGGGCGTAGAAGAAGTCCCGTACCTCGTCGTGCGGTTCGCCTGGCGGCAGCCGGGCGCCGCCGCCCGCGCCCGGTGTGGCCAGCGCGGCGGCCTGCTCGGCGGTGTCCCGGTAGCGGCGGTGCAGGGCCACCAGGGCGCGCGCCACCTCCGGATGGGCGCGGGCGGCCTCGGCGAGCTCCTCCTCGGGCGGCAGCGGCACCCCGCACGCCTCGTCGGCGAGCGCGGAGCGCAGCTCGGTCGCGAGGCGGTCGCCCTCGGCCTCCGAGAAGAACTCGGTGTCGACGCCGAAGACCTCCGCGATCCGCAGCAGCACGGGCGCCGTCAGCGGGCGCTGGCTCTGTTCGAGCTGGTTGGCATAGCTGGTGGAGATGCCGAGCGCACGGGCCATGTCGACCTGGTTCATCCCGTGCTCGCGGCGCAGCCGGCGCAGCTTGGCGTGGGCGTAGACCTTCCGTTCGGCCGTTCGCCTGGCCATGCGCACCACCTCCTGACTCTGGGTGCCTCTCCTGCGAACATAGCATTCGCAGGATTCGCAGATTTCACAGATTCGCAGGTCCGCGCTGTACGGAATCCGCACTGTGGGGTGGTGGCCGGGGGGTCGTCGGCGGGGCAGGCTCGATCATGTCCGCCAAGGTCCTTCCGGCCAGGCCCCGACACCGCGAGGAGTCCCGTGATCGAGCATCACGTTCGTGTCCACCCCAGCGCCGACCGCCTGCCCCGCGAGGAGCAGCTCGCCTGGAAGCTCGCCGCCGTGGCCACCGGCACCGAGGAGCTGGCCCCGGACAGCGCGGCCATGGCCGTCAACCGGGTGATCGACAACGCCTCCGTCGCGGTCGCCTCCCTGCTGCGCCGCCCGGTCGCCGTCGCCCGCGCCCAGGCCGCCGCCCACCGCGCACCCCGCCGCGGCGCCTCCGTCTTCGGCGCCCCGCACCGGGTCAGCCCCGAGTGGGCGGCCTGGGCCAACGGCACGGCGGTGCGCGAACTCGACTACCACGACACCTACTTGGCGGCCGACTACTCCCACCCCGGCGACAACATCCCGCCGCTGCTCGCCGTCGCCCAGCACACCGGCCGCACCGGCGCCGACCTGCTGCGCGCCGTCGTCGCCGCCTACGAGATCCATGTCGCCCTGGTCAAGGGCATCTGCCTGCACGAGCACCGCATCGACCATGTCGCCCACCTCGGCGCGGCCACCGCCTGCGGCCTGGGCGCGCTGCTGCGGCTGCCCACCGAGACGGTGTACCAGGCCGTCCAGCAGACCGTGCACACCACCACCTCGACCCGGCAGTCCCGCAAGGGCGAGATCTCCAGCTGGAAGGCGTACGCCCCCGCCTTCGCCGGAAAGGCCGCCATCGAGGCCGTCGACCGGGCGATGCGCGGCGAGACCTCGCCCTCCCCGATCTACGAGGGCGAGGACGGCTTCCTGGCCCGGATGCTGGACGGCCCCGGGTCCGACTACACCGTGTGGCTGCCCGAGCCGGGCGAGCCGCGCCGCGCGATCCTCGACACCTACACCAAGGAGCACTCCGCCGAGTACCAGGCGCAGGCGATCATCGACCTGGCCCGGCGGCTGCGCGAGAAGACCGGGCCGCTGGACGAGGTGCGCTCGGTGGTGCTGCACACCAGCCACCACACCCACCACGTCATCGGCTCCGGCGCGAACGACCCGCAGAAGTACGATCCCGCGGCCAGCCGCGAGACCCTCGACCACTCGGTGCCGTACATCCTCGCGGTCGCCCTGGAGGACGGCGCCTGGCACCACGAGCGCTCCTACGCGCCCGAGCGGGCGCGGCGCCCGGAGACCGTGGAGCTGTGGCGGAAGATCAGCACCGTCGAGGACCCGGAGTGGACCCGCCGCTACCACGACCCCGACCCCGGGCGCCGGGCGTTCGGCGGGCGGGCCGTGATCACCCTGGCGGACGGTACGGTGATCGAGGACGAACTGGCCGTCGCCGACGCCCACCCGGCCGGTGCCCGCCCCTTCGACCGGGCCGCCTACACGGGCAAGTTCCGTACCCTCGCCGAGAACGCCGTCGCCCCCGCCGCCCAGGACCGCTTCCTCGCCGCCGCCGAGCACTTGGCCGAGCTGTCCGCCCCCGACCTGGACGGCCTGTTCCCCGCCGTGGACACCGGGGCCGTCGCGGAGTACGACGCGCGCCTGCCGAAGGGCCTGTTCTGATGCTGCACACCCGCACCACCCCCGCCGAACGCCGCCGCGCCCTGCGTCAACGGCTCGCGGAGAACCGGCTGTTGATGATGCCGGGCGCCCTCAACCCGCTGTCCGCCCGGCTGATCCAGGACACCGGCTTCGAGGCCGCCTATCTCTCCGGTGCCGTGCTCGCCGCCGATCTGGGCCTGCCCGACATCGGCCTGACCACGTCCACCGAGATCGCCGCCCGCGCCCAGCAGACCACCAGGGCCACCGACCTGCCCGTCCTGATCGACGCCGACACCGGCTTCGGCGAACCGATGAACGCCGCCCGCACCGTCCAGCTGATGGAGGACGCGGGTCTGGCCGGGCTGCATCTGGAGGACCAGGTCAACCCCAAGCGCTGCGGCCACCTCGACGGCAAGTCGGTCGTGGCGCGCGCGGAGATGACCCGCCGGATCCGGGCCGCCGCGGACGCCCGCCGCGACCCGGACTTCCTCCTGATGGCCCGCACCGACGCCCGCGCGATCGAGGGGCTGGACGCGGCGATCGACCGCGCCAAGGCGTACGTGGACGCGGGCGCCGACGCGATCTTCCCCGAAGCCCTCGCCGACGAGCGGGAGTTCGAGGCGTTCCGGGCGGCGGTCGAGGTGCCGCTGCTCGCCAACATGACCGAGTTCGGCAAGTCCCGCCTGCTGGACGCGCGCACCCTGGAGAACCTCGGCTACGACATCGCGCTCTACCCCGTCACCCTGCTCCGCCTCGCCATGGGCGCGGTCGAGGACGGGCTGCGCACCCTGGCCGCCGAAGGCACCCAGGAGAGCCTGCTGCCCCGCATGCAGACCCGCTCCCGGCTGTACGAACTCCTCGGCTACGCCGACTACTCGGCCTTCGACTCGGCCGTCCACGACTTCACGCTGCCGCCCGGCGCCTGACCCACCGGAGACGATCCCCATGACCATCCATCGCGGACTCGCCGGTGTCGTCGTCGACACCACCGAGATCTCCACCGTCATCCAGGAGACCAACTCCCTCACCTACCGCGGCTATCCGGTCCAGGACCTGGCCGCCCGCCGCTCCTTCGAGGAGGTCGCGTATCTGCTCTGGTACGGCGAGCTGCCCGACGCCGGTCAACTGCGGGCGTTCCAGGCCCGCGAGCGCGCCCTGCGCCCGCTCGACCGCACCACCGCCGAACTGCTCGCCCGGCTGCCCGAGACCTGCCACCCGATGGACGTACTGCGCACCGCCGTCAGCTTCTTCGGCGCCGAGGACCCGACCGAGGACGACGGGAGCCTCGCCGCCAACCGCGCCAAGTCCCTGACCCTGCTGGCGAAACTGCCCACCGTGGTCGCCGCCGACCAGCGCCGCCGAAAGGGCCTCGCCCCGATCCCGCCCGACCCGGACCTCGGGTACGCGGAGAACTTCTTCCACATGTGCTTCGGCACGGTGCCCGACCCCGAGACGGTCCGCTGCTTCGAGATCTCCCTCGTCCTGTACGCCGAACACAGCTTCAACGCCTCGACGTTCACCGCCCGCGTCGTCACCTCCACCCTCTCCGACCTCTACAGCGCGGTCACCGCCGCCATCGGCGCCCTCAAGGGCCCCCTGCACGGCGGCGCCAACGAGGCCGTGATGCACATGCTGGAGGAGATCGGCGACCCGCGCCGCGCCGAGGAATGGCTGGACCGCGCGCTCGCCGAGAAGCGGAAGATCATGGGCTTCGGCCATCGCGTCTACAAGGAGGGCGACTCCCGGGTCCCCATCATGCAGGGCGCCCTGGACCGCCTGGTGGCCCGCGCCGCCGACCCGGACACCACCCGGCTGGCCACCCTGCACGCCGCCCTGCGGCACGCCATGCTCCAGCGCAAGGGCATCCACCCGAACCTGGACTACCCGGCCGGCCTCGCCTACCACCTGATGGGCTTCGACATCCCGGCCTTCACCCCGATCTTCGTGATGAGCCGGATCACCGGCTGGACCGCCCACATCACCGAGCAGCTCGCCCACAACGCGCTGATCCGCCCCCTCGCCTCCTACGCGGGACCGGACCAGCGGGCGGTGCCGGTCAGCTCCTCGCTGACGTCCCACAGCTGAGCGGCGACGGCCGGGTCGGCCATGTGGGAGGGGACGGGCTCACGGCGCGGGGTGCCCCGCAGCCCGAAGACCCGGGGCCCCCACAGCTCCCCTCCCGCCACCTCCGGATCGAGGACGGCACGGACGACGGGCCACGCTCCGGCGTCCTTGCCCTGCACCAGCAGCGCGGCGGGCAGCGCGCGAAGCCGCTCGCCGGGGGCCGGGACGTGGACCGGCGGGCGGGGCGGGGTGAGGGAGTCCAGCGCGCCACCGGGGTGGGCCACCACACTGAGCACCGTGCTGCCGGTGGCACGCAGCCGGCGGTCCAGTTCGAAGCCGAAGCACATCTGCGCCAGCTTCGACCGGCCGTACGTGCGCTTGGGCCGGTAGTCCCGGGTCGACTGCAGATCGCCGAGGTCCAGTCGCTCGGACCGCGCGGCGAAGCTGCCCACCGTCACGACGCGGCCCGCCCGCGCCGCGGACAGCAGCGGGGCCAGCCACCGGGTCAGCGCGAAGTGGCCGAGGTGGTTGGTGCCGAACATCAGCTCATGGCCGTCCGCGGTCGCCCGGCGCGGCGGATCGTCGAGCGCGACCCCCGCGTTGTGCACCACCGCGTCGAGCCGATCGAGATCCAGCCCCTCCACGGCATTCTTCAGGGACGACAGGTCGGCGAGGTCGAGGCGCAGGTGCCGCACCCGGGCGCCGGGAACGCGCGAACGGATCGAGGCCATGGCGGTCTCGGCCTTCGCGCGGTCCCGGCAGCCCAGTACGACGACGGCGCCGGTGGCCGCGAGCTGCTCCGCGGTGAAGTAGCCGATCCCGGCGTTGCCCCCGGTGACCAGGAAGGTCCGGCCCTCGGCGGACGGCGGGCGGCGAACGTCCCACGGCCGGGCATGGGGTGCGGAAGACACGATGACAGGCTCCTTGCGCTCTGCGGCGGCATGCTCAGGGCGAGCACCCCGACCCGCCCAAGGTCGCAACCCGCACCGACATACCGCCGACAGCTCACGCGCGCCGCCCACAGATCTCCTACGCGGGCGCCGCCGCCGGAGCCGGACAGCCGGTGGACTGCGCGGGCACCTCGGCGGTGTCCTCGCCGGGCAGCAGCACCTGGGCGCCGTCCAGGAGGGCCGCCGTCACCTCGTCGAGGTCGAGCCGCCGCTCCACGGCGTGCAGCTGCGGCAGCCCGGCCCGGGTACTGGCCCGGGGCGGGGCGAGCAGGGAGCAGCAGTCCTCGTCCGGCAGCACGGAGATGTCCGCGGTGCCGATGGCCCTGGCCTCGTCGATGATCTCCTGCTTCTCCCGGCCGATCAGCGGCCGCAGCACCGGCAGTTCGGCCACCTCGTCCACCGCGACCAGATTGGCCAGCGTCTGGCTCGCCACCTGCCCCAGGCTGTCGCCGGTGACCAGCGCCTGCGCCCCGATCCGGTCGGCCAGCGCACAGGCCGTGCGCACCATCAGCCGCCGCTGCGCGACCACCTGGAGCCGGCCCGCACCGGCCACCGCCAGCTGCTTCTGGGCCTTGCCCAGCGCGATGACGTGCAGCTTGCCGGGCGGCTGGTACCGGTTCAGCTCCCGGGCCAGCGCGTACGCCTTGTACACGGAGGCGGCGTTCGTGTAGGGCGCCCCGCTGAAGTGCACGAAGTCGCAGGCCAGGCCCCGGCGCATGATCCGGTGGGCGGCCACGGGGGAGTCGTAGCCGCCCGAGAGCAGCACCAGGGCCCGCCCGCTGGACCCGACGGGCAGACCGGTCAGCCCGGGGTGGCGGGCCCAGGACAGATAGGTCTCCTTGCGGTCGATCTCCACGGTCAGCACGACGTCGGGCCGGGTCAGATCGACGCGGGGCCCCTCGACCTCCGCCAGGATCCGCGCCCCGAGGTGCCCGGCCACCTTCGAGGAGGTCAGCGGGAACTGCTTGTCCCGCCGCTTGGCCCGCACGGCGAAGCGGAGCCCCGGCCGCTCCGCGTTCAGCGCCCGCAGCGCGGACACGGCCGTCGCGGTGATGTCCGCCAGGGTGCTGGGCACCCGTACGGCCGGTTCGACCGAGGCGAAGCCGATCACCCGGCGGGCCCGCTCCACCAGGACCTCCTGCGGGACCTGACCGCCCAGCACCGTGACGTTCTGCGCGACCTTGATCCAGGTCGAGCCGCCCACGCCGCGCAGCGCGAGCCGCAGATTGTCGTGCAGCCGCTCGGTGAAGCGGTGCCGGTTGTGCCCCTTGAGGAACACCTCGCCGTGCTTGAGCAGCACACAGGTGCTGCCGGAGTCGTCCATGCGCATCTCTCAGAAGTCCCAGTCGTCGTCGGCGGTGTCCTCGGCCTTGCCCATGACGTAGGAGGAACCGGAGCCGGAGAAGAAGTCGTGGTTCTCGTCCGCGCCCGGCGAGAGCGCCGCCAGGATCTCCGGGTTGACCTCGGTCTGCGCCGCGCCGAACCGGGCCGGGTAACCCAGGTTCATCAGCGCCTTGTTCGCGTTGTAGCGGACGAAGACGGCCACGTCGTCCATCAGGCCCAGCGGCTCGTACAGCTCGCCCGAGTACCGCATCTCCAGCTGGTACAGCTCCTCCAGCAGGGCGTGCGTGAACTCCCGCATCTCCTCCTGCCCGGCCGGTGTCAGCTTCTCCAGGCCGCGCTGGTACTTGTAGCCGGAGTAGTAGCCGTGCACCGCCTTGTCCCGCAGGATCAGCCGGATCATGTCGGCCGTGTTGGTGAGCAGCGCGTGGGTCGAGAAGTGCAGCGGCAGATAGAAGCCCGCGTACAGCAGCAGGGACGACAGCAGGGTGGAGGCCACCTTGCGCTTGAGCGGGTCGTCGCCGTAGTAGTGCGCGAGGACCGTCTTGCAGCGTCGCTGGAGGACGTCGTTGCCGACCGCCCAGCGGTAGGCGTCGTCGATCTCCGGGGTGGTGGCGAGGGTGGAGAACACCGAGGAGTAGCTGCGGGCGTGCACCGCCTGCATGAAGGCGATGTTGGTGTACACCGCCTCCTCGTGCTCGGTGCGCGCGTCCTGGATCTGCACGATCTCGCCGACGGTCGCCTGCACGGTGTCCAGCATGGTCAGACCGGTGAACACCCGCATGGTCAGGGTGCGTTCCTCGGCACTGAGCCGCTGCCGCCAGGCACCGAGGTCGTTGGAGAGCGGGACCTTCTCGGGCAGCCAGAAGTTGGCGGTGAGCCGGTTCCACACCTCCAGGTCCTTCTCGTCGGTGACCCGGTTCCAGTTGACCGGGCGCAGCCGGGCGGCGGGGTCGTGCCGGTAGGACGGGGGCGTGACCGACAGTTCGGTCAGGGGCGCGGGGGTGGTGGTCATCGTGGGCTTCCTCGGAGCGTGCGGGATCGGAACGTGCGGGATCAGAGCGTGCAGGAGAGGCAGTTCTCGATCTCGGTCCCGGCCAGGGCCTCTTGGCGCAGCCGGATGTAGTAGAGGGTCTTGACGCCCTTGCGCCAGGCGTGGATCTGCGCCCTGTTCAGATCGCGGGTGGTGGCGGTGTCCCGGAAGAACAGCGTGCAGCTCAGCCCCTGGTCGACATGCTGGGTGGCCGCGGCGTACGTGTCGATGATCTTCTCGGGGCCGATCTCGTACGCGTCCTGGAAGTACTCCAGGTTGTCGTTGTCCATGTGCGGCGCCGGGTAGTAGACCCGGCCGAGCCTGCCCTCCTTGCGGATCTCCACCTTGGCGGCGATCGGGTGGATGGAGGCGGTGGAGTCGTTGATGTAGCTGATCGATCCGGTGGGCGGTACGGCCTGGAGGTACTGGTTGTAGATGCCGTGCTCGCGCACCGACCGCCGCAGCTCGCGCCAGTCGTCCCGGGTCGGGATGCGCACCCCGGCCCCGGCGAACAGGGCGCGCACCCGCTCGGTGGCCGGTTCCCACGCCCGCTCGGTGTACTTGTCGAAGTACGAGCCGTCCGCGTACGCCGAATTCTCGAACCCGTCGAAGGCCGTGCCGCGTTCGATCGCGATCCGGTTCGAGGCGCGCAGGGCGTGGTAGGCGACGGTGTAGAAGTACATGTTCGTGAAGTCGACGCCCTCCTCGCCGCCGTAGTGGATCCGCTGGGAGGCGAGGTAGCCGTGCAGGTTCATCTGGCCGAGCCCGATGGCGTGTCCGAGGCGGTTGCCGCGGGCCACGGACGGCACCGCGTCGATGTCCGACTGGTCGGAGACGGACGTCAGGCCGCGCACCGCGCTCTCCACCGTGGCGCCGAGGTCGGGGGAGGCCATCGCGGCGGCGATGTTGAGCGAGCCCAGATTGCAGGAGATGTCCCGGCCGACCGTCTCGTAGCCGAGCGCCGCGTCGTACGTGCTGGGCGTGTTGACCTGGAGGATCTCCGAGCACAGGTTGGACATGTTGATCCAGCCGGGGATCGGGTTGGCCCGGTTCACCGTGTCCTCGAACAGCAGATACGGATAGCCGGACTCGAACTGGAGCTCCGCGATCGTCTTGAAGAACTCCCGTGCGCTGATCGTGGTCTTGCGCACCCGCGGGTTGGCGACCAGGTCGTCGTAGTGCTCGGAGACGGACAGATCGGCCAGCGGCCTGCCGTACTCGCGCTCGACGTCGTACGGCGAGAACAGGTGCATGTCCGCGTCGCGCTTGGCGAGTTCGAAGGTGATGTCGGGGACGACCACACCGAGCGAGAGGGTCTTGATGCGGATCTTCTCGTCCGCGTTCTCCCGCTTGGTGTCCAGGAACCGCATGATGTCCGGGTGATGGGCGTGCAGATACACCGCGCCCGCGCCCTGGCGCGCGCCCAGCTGGTTGGCGTACGAGAAGGAGTCCTCCAGCAGCTTCATCACCGGGACGACACCGGACGCCTGGTTCTCGATCCGCTTGATCGGCGCGCCCTGTTCGCGCAGGTTCGTCAGCAGCAGCGCCACGCCGCCGCCCCGCTTCGACAGCTGGAGCGCGGAGTTGACCCCGCGCCCGATGGACTCCAGGTTGTCCTCCACCCGCAGCAGGAAGCAGGAGACCAGCTCGCCGCGCTGCGCCTTGCCCGCGTTGAGGAAGGTCGGGGTGGCCGGCTGGAAGCGGCCCGTCATCATCTCGTCCACCAGCCGGGACGCCAACTCCTCGTCACCGGCGCCGAGATACAGCGCGGTGGCGACGACCCGGTCCTCGTACCGCTCCAGATAGCGGGAGCCGTCGAAGGTCTTCAGGGCGTACGAGGTGTAGTACTTGAACGCGCCGAGGAAGGTGCGGAACCGGTGCTCATGGGCGTACGCCTGCCGGTACAGCCGCTCGGTGAACTCCCAGTCGTGGCGCCGGAACACCGCCTCCTCGTAGTAGTCGTTCTCGATCAGATGGCCGATCTTCTCCTTCAGCGTCGCGAACACCACCGTGTTCGGGTTGACGTGCTGGAGGAAGTACTGGCGCACGGCCTCGCGGTCCTTGTCGAACTGGATGCGCCCGTCGCAGTCGTACATGTTCAGCATGGCGTTCAGCGCGTGGTGGTCCTTGCGCGTCCCGACCGGCTCCCGGGTGCTCATGCCGCCGGCCGCCCCGCCGTCGAGGAGTGTCGTGTCCAAAACGTCCGCAGTCCTTCCCGTACGGCACGGACATCGCGGTCCGTGCCCAGCAATTCGAATCGGTACAGCTCCGGGACCCGGCACTTCGCCGAGATCACCCGGCCGGCCAGGCAGTAGTCGGCGCCGAAGTTGGTGTTGCCCGACGAGATCACCCCGCGCAGCAGCGCCCGGTTGGCCTCGATGTTCAGGAAGCCGATCACCTGCCGGGGCACCGCGCCCGCCCGCTCGCCGCCGCCGTACGTCGGGGTGATCAGCACATACGGCTCGGTGACCTGCGGCATGCCGGTGCGGCGCGGGTGCAGGGGGATGCGCGTCGCGGGCAGACCCAGCTTCTCCACGAAGCGCCGGGTGTTCTCCGAGACGCTGGAGAAATACACGAGACCGCTCATCGGTCCGCCGCCTCCTCTCGCTCGTTCCCGTCCGGCTCCGAGAACCGGGAGGAGGGCACGGCGGCACGCGAGGCGGGCGTCGGGGCGGTCGGCGGAGAAGACACGCCGGACCCCGGGGTCCCTGCGGCGGCCACGCGGCCCTCCCTCGGGGCCTCGAAGCGCGCACGCCGTCCGTCGGCGTACGCGCCGGTGGCAGGTCTTCGGACTCGCGGGCGCGCCCTCACCACGTGAGGACTCCTACGGGCCGTCGCTTCCCAGCCCCGTTCACCGGGTCCAGTGCGTATGACGGCGGTCGTTCCCGCTCACCGCTGCGGGGCAGTCCCGGATTCCCACCGGGTTCCCTCTTGCCTCGCCGGACACCACTGCGCCCGGCGAACCACCAGCGCGTTCAACACTACATCTAGAACTCGCCTGGGGTGCACAGCCCCAGATGTTGTGTCGCGGGTGGAACTTAGGTATACCTAAGTGTGTCGGGCGGGGCGGGTCCGGCGGTCCTTCGCCGCGCGCCCCGCGCCCGTGACGGCGCGGAGGTCCCGGGCGCGCCGCCGTATGCCCGCGACCAGTTCGGCGTGCCCGGCCCCGGGTTCCGCGGGCGGCTCGTGCGGGGCGGGCTCCCGCTCACCGGCCAGGACCTCGGCCAGCTGCTCCAGGAACTCCACCGTGTCGAAGAGCGTGTCCCGCAGGGCGCGCATCCGGGCCGTCTGACTGCCCAGTTGCCGGCGCATCGCGAGCAGGCTCTCCAGATCCTTCGCGGGCACGGCGACCAGGGGCCGCCCGTCCACCACGACGTCCTGCGGTTCGTGTCTCACCGTCGGGCCCCCTCCTGCTCCTGCGGTGGCTGTGCTGCCGGGTGCGGATCAGGACCCGGTCAGCTCCTCGCGGACCGTGCGCGCGGCCGTGACCAGGTTCTCCAGGGACTCACGGGTCTCCGGCCAGCCGCGGGTCTTCAGCCCGCAGTCCGGGTTGACCCACAGCCGCTCCGCCGGGATCGCCCCGAGCCCCGTGCGCAGCAGACCGGCCGCCTCCTCGGCGCTCGGCACGCGCGGGGAGTGGATGTCGTAGACACCGGGACCGGCCTCGCGCGGATAACCGTGGTCGGCCAGCTCGCGGGCGACCTGCATATGGGAGCGGGCCGCCTCCAGGCTGATGACATCGGCGTCGAGATCGTCGATGGCCCGCACGATGTCACCGAACTCGGCGTAGCACATGTGCGTGTGGATCTGGGTGTCCGGGCGCACCCCGCAGGTGCTCAGCCGGAACGCCTCGGTCGCCCAGTCCAGGTACCCGGGCCGGTCGGCGGCGCGCAGCGGCAGCGTCTCGCGCAGCGCGGGCTCGTCCACCTGGATCACCGAAGTCCCCGCCAGCTCAAGGTCATCGACCTCGTCCCGCAGCGCGAGGGCCACCTGCCGAGCGGTGTCCCCGAGCGGCTGGTCGTCGCGGACGAAGGACCAGGCGAGCATGGTGACCGGACCGGTGAGCATGCCCTTGACCGGGCGGTCCGTGAGCGACTGGGCGTACGACGTCCAGCGCACCGTCATCGGCCCGGGGCGGGAGATGTCACCGGCCAGGATCGGCGGCCGCACATACCGGGTGCCGTACGACTGGACCCAGCCGTGCTGGGTGGCGAGGTAGCCGGTGAGCTGCTCGGCGAAGTACTGCACCATGTCGTTGCGCTCGGCCTCGCCGTGCACCAGGACGTCGAGACCGGCCTTCTCCTGGAAGCCGATCACCTCCCGGATCTCGGCCTTGATGCGCTCCTCGTACCCGGCGGTGTCGATCCGGCCCGCCCTCAAGTCGGCGCGCGCGCTGCGCAGTTCGCCGGTCTGCGGGAACGATCCGATCGTCGTCGTGGGCAGCAGGGGCAGCCCGAGCCGGGCCCGCTGGGCCGCGGTGCGCTCGGCGTACGGCTGGGAGCGGCGGGCGTCGGCCCCGGTGACGGCGGCGGCGCGGGCGCGCACGGCCGGGTCATGGGTGATGGGGGAGCCGGCCCGGGAGGCGAGGTCGGCCCGGTTCGCGGACAGCTCCGCGGCGATGGCGTCCGTGCCGAGGGTGAGGCCCTTGGCGAGCGTGGCGATCTCCGCCGTCTTCTGCTCGGCGAAGGCGAGCCAGCGCAGGATCTGCGGGTCGATGTCGCGCTCGGCGGCCGCGTCGAGGGGGACGTGCAGCAGGGAGCAGGAGGCCGCGACGTCCACCCGGTCGGCCAGGCCCAGCAGGGTGCCGAGGGTGGCCAGGGACTTCTCCAGGTCGTTGACCCAGATGTTGCGGCCGTTGACCACGCCCGCGACCAGCCGCTTGCCGGGCAGCCCGCCGACGGCGGCCAGCGCGTCCAGGTTCTGGGCGGCGGCCTCGGTGAAGTCCAGGGCCAGGCCCTCCACCGGCGCCTTCGCGAGCACCGGAAGGGCCTCGCCGAGCCGGTCGAAGTAGGAGGCGACCAGCAGCTTCGGGCGGTCGGTGCGGGCGCCGAGGTCCCGGTAGGCGCGCTCGGCGGCGTTCAGCTCGGCCGGGGTGCGGTCCTGGACCAGGGCGGGCTCGTCGAGCTGCGCCCAGTCGGCGCCGGCCGCCCGCAGATCGGCGAGGATCTCGGCGTACACCGGCAGCAGCCGGTCCAGCAGGGTCAGCGGCTCGAAGTCCGCGGGCACGCCGGGCGCGGGCTTGGCCAGCAGCAGATAGGTCACCGGGCCCACCAGCACCGGGCGGGCGCTCAGCCCGAGGGCGAGGGCCTCCGTCAGCTCCGCGACCTGCTTGGCGGAGTCCGCCGTGAATACCGTGTCCGGACCCAACTCGGGCACCAGGTAGTGGTAGTTGGTGTCGAACCACTTGGTCATCTCCAGCGGCGCCACCTCCTGGGTGCCGCGGGCCATCGCGAAGTAGCCGTCCAGCGGATCGGCGGCGACGGCCGCCCGGTGCCTGCTGGGGATCGCGCCGACCATGACGGTGGTGTCCAGGACATGGTCGTAGTACGAGAAGTCGCCGGTCGGCACCTCGTGCAGGCCGGCCGCGGCGAGCCGGCGCCAGGTGGCGCTTCGCAACTCGGCCGTGGTGGCGCGCAGTTCGGTGGCGGTGACGCGGCCCTTCCAGTAGCCCTCGACCGCCTTCTTCAGTTCCCGGTTCGCCCCCTGGCGGGGGTAGCCGTACACGGTGGCCCGTGCCGCCGCGGCTGCGGACTTCGTGGTCACGGAGATCTCCTTCGCGAGATGAATCCCTGAGATCCCGGGGACGGGACGAGAGCGCGAAGGGGTGACGGACCGTACGGCAGCGGCCCACGGCCGTCCGTTCGGTTCTGTGTCGCCGACCCGCCCTCGAGGTCACCGGGATGCCGCGCACGGGATGTCCCGGGCACGGGCAGTTGGCAGGTCTTCGGACTCACGGGCACGCCCTCACCACTTGAGGACACCTACTGGCCGTCGCTTCCCAGTCCCGTTTCACCGGGTCCAGTGCGTATGACGGCGGTCGTTCCCGCTCACCGCTGCGGGGCAGTCCCGGATTCCCACCGGGTTCCCTCTTACGACGCTCCCGCCTGGCGGACGGGGCGAACCAGCTGCACGGGCCAGCCTACGGGCCGAAGGGCGCGCGTGGTGGATCAGGTCCAGCATTCGGATGGCGCGCCGAGACGGACGGCCTCAGACCAGATCGCGTCCCGGCTCCATGACCCAGTGATTGCTGCGCAGTGCCCGCCCGGCGAAGTCCACGTCGATCTCCGCGAGGAAACGGAAGCCGAGGGAGCGGCAGATCCCGTTCGACGCCGCGTTGCCGGTCGCCGGGAAGGCGTGCACCACACCCCAGCGGTCCTGGTCGCGGGCCTGCTCCAGGAGGGCCCGGACGGCCCGCTTGCCGAGCCCGCGCCCCTGGAACCCGGGCAGCACCATCCAGCCGATCTCGGAGACCGGCCCCTGCGCGCTCTCATGGGTCCACAGGGTCACCGTGCCCGCCACCACATCGGGCCGCGCCGGGTCGGGCACGATCATCTTCAGCCAGGCACGGTCCGCCGCGGCCTCCTCGGCGTCCCGGCGCACCTTGTCCGCCATCCCCTCCCGGGGCAGCGGCCCGCCCAGGTCCGCCATCATGCGGGGATCGCACCGCATCCGTACATAGGCGTCCACGTCGTCCGGTGTGACATCGCGCAACTGCACGTACTCCTCCAGGGGTTCGCCCGCGATGCTGCCACACGCAGAGGGCGGGAAGCGCCGCACACGCGCTTCCCGCCCTGCCCTCCGCGCGGCCTCCGGACCCTCGACCGGTGACCGCGGACCGGGCCCCTCAGCCCGGCCGGACCAGGTTCCTCAGCCCTGGTCGTACACGTGGAACCCCCGGCCGCTCTTGCGGCCAAGCAGCCCCGCCTCGACCATCCGCCGCAGCAGCGGGGGCGGGGCGTACAGGGGTTCGCGGAACTCGTCGTGCAGCGACTCGGCGATCGCGGCGACCGTGTCCAGGCCGATCAGGTCCGCGAGCCGCAGCGGCCCCATCGGGTGGGCGCAGCCGCGCTCCATGCCCGCGTCGATGTCCGTGGCCGAGGCGAAGCCGGACTCCGCCATCCGGATCGCGGCCAGCAGATACGGCACCAGCAGCGCGTTGACGACGAAACCGGCCCGGTCCTTCGCGTGCACGACCGTCTTGCCGAGCACCTCGGTGGCGAAGGTCTCCACCTCGGTCACGGTCCGGGCCGAGGTGTGCAGCGAGGCGACCACCTCCACCAGGGGCAGCACCGGTACCGGGTTGAAGAAGTGCAGTCCGACGACCCGGTCCGCGCGCGAGGTGGCCATGCCGAGCCGCATCACGGGCAGCGAGGAGGTGTTGGTGGCCAGCACCGCCGCCGGATCCGTCACGATCTTGTCGAGCGCGGCGAACACCTCGGTCTTGGCGTCCGCGTTCTCGGTCACGGCCTCGATCACGAGCTGCCGGTCGGCCAACGCGTCGAGATCGCCGGTGAAGACGAGGCGCGCGAGGGCGTCCCGCGCCTCGGTCTCGGCCAACTTGCCGCGCCGTACCGCCTGTTCGAGGGAGGCGGCCACCCGGTTTCGGGCCGCGCGGGCGGCCACCGCGTCCGCCTCGCAGACCACCGTGTCCAGACCGGCCCGCGCGCACACCTCGGCGATGCCCGCGCCCATCCGGCCACCGCCGACCACTCCGACGCGTGCGAAGCGCCCGCTCATGACGCCCGCCGCACGAGGTGCCGGGAGTAGGCGTCGGGAGTGAAGAACAGCGGCAACTCTCCCTGGAGCGCGGTGCGTTCGAACAGCGCGCGCACGTCGTCCACCGGTGCCCACGGATACTCCGCGCCGAGCGCCGCCGTCTCCTCCTCCAGCAGCCCCGCCACCGTCTCCCGCTCGATCACCCGGTGCCGCAGCCACTGCCAGATCTGCACCCGGGCGATCTCCGCGGTGGCCGCGTCCTCCATGAGGCCGTCGAGCGCGACGGCACCCCGGCCGTCCAGCCAGGCGGCGAAGTAGCGCAGCGCCACCCGGAGGTTGGTGCGCACCCCCTCCGCCGTGGGAGGCCCGGCGATCCGCCGCACCGACAGCAGCTCGGCCGCCGTCACCGCCACGTCCTCGCGCAGCCGGTCCAGTTGGTGCGGCCGCTCACCGAGGACGCCGTCGAACACCTCCCGGCACACCGGGACCAGACCCGGATGCGCCACCCAGGAGCCGTCGAAGCCGTCCTCGGCCTCCCGCTCCTTGTCCAGCCGGACCGTCGCCAACGCGGCCTCGCGGGCGGCCGGTTCCGAGCCCGGCACCTGCGCCGCCATGCCGCCGACGGCATGCGCGCCCCGCTTGTGGCAGGTGCGCACGAGGAGTTCGGTGTACGCCCGCATGAACGGGGCCGTCATGGTGACCTTCGCCCGGTCCGGGAGCAGGAAGTCGGTGCGGTGGCCGAACGTCTTGATCACGCTGAACAGATAGTCCCAGCGGCCCGCGTTGAGGCCCGAGCTGTGCTCGCGCAGCTCGTAGAGGATCTCCTCCATCTCGAACGCGGCCGTGATCGTCTCGATGAGCACGGTGGCGCGGACGGTGCCCCGGGGGATGCCGAGCAGCTCCTGGGCGAGCAGGAAGACATCGTTCCACAGCCGCGCCTCGTACCGGTTCTCCAGCTTGGGCAGATAGAAGTACGGGCCGTGCCCGGCGTCGATCTGCCGCTGGGCGCAGTGGAAGAAGTAGAGACCGAAGTCCACCAGCGCCGCGGGCACGGGCCGGCCGTCGTACTCCAGATGCTCCTCCTCCAGGTGCCAGCCGCGTGGCCGTACGACGATCGTGGCGAGCCGGTCGCCGAGCCGGTACTCCCGGCCGTCCGCGGCGCTGAAGTCGATCCGCCGCTCGATCGTGTCCAGCAGGGTCAGCTGGCCGCCGATGACATTGCCCCAGGTGGGCGCGGTGGCGTCCTCGAGGTCGGCCATCCACACCTGGGCCCCGGAGTTGAGCGCGTTCACCGCCATGCGGCGCTCCGGCGGCCCGGTGATCTCCACGCGGCGGTCGCTCAGACCGGGCGCGGGCGCGGCCACCCGCCAGCCGAGGTCGGCGCGCACGGCGGAGGTGACCATCGGGAAGTCGAGCGGGGTACCGGCGGCCAGCCGCAGGGCCTGCCGGCGCCGCTCCTTCATCAGCTCCTGGCGGCGCTCGCCGAACGCGGCCACGAGGGCCCCGACGAAGTCCAGGGCGGCGGGCGTGAGGATCTCGTCGTGCCGCTCGCCCGCGGGGGCGAGCACGCGGACCCGGTGGGTCAGTGCACTGGTGGTCATCGGTGTCTCCTGGAGGAGGTGCGCGGAGGTGTGGGGCGGCCTAGTGGAACTGCTCGGCCTCCGTCGAACCGGCCAGCGCGGTGGTGGAGGAGGCGGGGTTGACCGCGGTGGAGACCAGGTCGAAGTAGCCGGTGCCGACCTCGCGCTGGTGCTTGACGGCGGTGAAGCCCTGCGCCTGGGCGGCGAACTCCCGCTCCTGGAGGTCGACATAGGCGGTCATGCCGTGCTCGGCGTAGCCGCGGGCCAGGTCGAACATGCCGTGGTTCAGGGAGTGGAACCCGGCCAGGGTGATGAACTGGAACCGGTAGCCCATCGCGCCCAGCTCCCGCTGGAACTTGGCGATCTGGTCGTCGTCCAGCGCGGCCTTCCAGTTGAAGGACGGCGAGCAGTTGTAGGCCAGCATCTGGTCCGGGTAGCGGGCGTGGATCGCCTCGGCGAACTCACGGGCCTGCGCGAGGTCCGGGGTGCCGGTCTCCACCCAGATCAGATCGGCGTACGGCGCGTACGCCAGACCGCGGGCGATCACCGGCGCCATGCCGGGCCGCACCCGGTAGAAGCCCTCCGCCGTGCGCTCGCCGGTGACGAACTCGGCGTCCCGCTCGTCCACGTCGGTGGTGAGCAGGTTGGCGGCGAGCGCGTCGGTGCGGGCGATGACGATGCTCGGCACATCGGCGATGTCGGCGGCGAGACGCGCCGCGTTCAGGGTGCGGATGTGCTGCGAGGTCGGCACCAGGACCTTGCCGCCGAGGTGGCCGCACTTCTTCTCCGAGGCGAGCTGGTCCTCGTAGTGGATGCCGGCCGCGCCCGCCGCGATCATGGCCTTGGTCAGCTCGAAGGCGTTGAGCGGCCCGCCGAAACCGGCCTCGGCGTCGGCGACGATCGGCGCGAGCCAGTCGGTGGTGTCCCCGGCGTCCTCGGCGGTGGCGATCTGGTCGGCGCGCAGCAGCGCGTTGTTGATCCGACGCACCACCTGGGGAACGGAGTTGGCCGGGTACAGGCTCTGGTCCGGATAGGTGTGCCCGGCCTGGTTGGCGTCGGCGGCGACCTGCCAGCCGGACAGGTAGATGGCCTGGAGACCGGCCTTGACCTGCTGGACCGCCTGCCCGCCGGTGAGCGCGCCGAGGGCGTGGATGTAGTCCTGCTCGTGCAGCTGCCGCCACAGCCGCTCGGCGCCGCGCCGGGCCAGGGTGTGCTCCTCGCGGACGCTGCCGGACAGCCGAATCACGTCCTCGGCGCCGTAGGTACGCTCGATGCCCTGCCAGCGCGGGTCGGTGGCCCAGCGCCGCGCGAGTTCCTCGGCCGCCTGCGTCCTCGTCGCCTCTGCCATGACTGTCTCCTCGGTCTGTACTGGCTGCCAACGTCCCCGTTCGGGCGAACAGGTGTGGCACTACGTGTCGAAAAGTTGAGATACGGCCCGCCGGTACCTGGAGGCGGAGCTGAGCAGTGCTGCCGGTGACGACCCCCACCCGTGCCGGGAAACCCGATGTCAGGGCCTGATTCGAGCCCCCGGCCGCGAGCGGTGGCCGCCGGTGTCCGGCGGGCCGTACCCACACTCTGACAGTGGCACTGAGTGCCATCAATGGTGGACGTCTGCCAACTTCTGCGAATCTTCCGGCCGTCATTTGCCAACTTTGCGAAGGACCTTCCGAGGTGCCGATCACCTAGGCTGGCCGGAAACGGAGGGACGAGGAAGGACCCGGGGATGAGCAAGACGTACGCGGGCGCGCGGCTGCGGCGCCTGCGCGAGGAGCGGCGCCTCAGCCAGGCCGAGATGGCCCGCGTGCTCGCCATCTCGCCGAGCTATCTCAACCAGATGGAGCACGACTCCCGGCCGCTCACGGTCCCGGTGCTGCTCCGGCTGACCGAGACGTTCGGCGTTGACCCGGGCTTCTTCTCCGAGCGCGACACCACGCGCCTGGTCGCCGACCTGCGCGAGGCCCTGGCCGGGGAGCTCGCCGAGGCCAGCCTGTCCGCCGCCGACCTCGCGGAACTCGCCGCCCGGATGCCCGCCGTCGCGCAGGTGCTGCTCGGCCTCGGCCGCCGCAACCAGCTGCTCGCCGAACGGCTCGCGCAGGCCACGGACAGCCGTGGCACCGACCCCGAGCTGCCCCGCTCACCCCACGAGGAGATCCGGGACTTCTTCTACCGCCGCCGCAACTACCTCCATGACACCGACCTCGCGGCCGAAGCCCTCGCCCGGGACATCGGCATCGGCCCCGGCGAGGTCCTCCCCGCCCTGACCGCCCGCCTCGCCGACCGGCACGGCGTCCGGCTGTCCGTCGGGGCCGCCGACCACCTCCACCACTACGACGCGCCGACCCGCACCCTCCACCTCTCCACCCGGCTGCGCCCCGGCCAGCGCGCGTTCCGGCTGGCCACCCAGCTCGCCCTGCTCGAACACGGCGCCGAACTCGACCAGTTGGCCGCCGAGGACTTCACCTCGGGTTCACCCGCCCACGCGCTCGCTCGCATCGGCATCGCCAACTACTTCGCGGCGGCGCTCGTCCTGCCGTACCGCGCCTTCCACACGGCCGCCGAGGAGGTGCGCTACGACATCGAGCGTCTCACCGACCGCTACGGCCTCGGCTACGAGACCGTCTGCCACCGGCTGAGCACCCTCCAGCGCCCCCGGCTGCGCGGGGTGCCCTTCTCCTTCGTCCGGGTCGACCGGGCCGGCAACATGTCCAAGCGCCAGTCGGCCACCGGCTTCCACTTCTCCCGGGCGGGCGGCACCTGCCCCCTGTGGAATGTGTACGAGGCGTTCGCCGCGCCCGGCCGCATCCATGTCCAGGTCGCCGAAATGCCGGACGGCCAGCGCTACTTGTGGACCGCGCGGGCCGTCGCCCGGCACCGCGGCGGCTGGGGCGAACCCGGCAAGACCTTCGCCATCGGCCTCGGCTGCGAGATCCGCCACGCCCACCGCCTCGTCTACTCCGACGGCCTCGACCTCGCGGGCAGCGCCGCCGCCACCCCCATCGGCATGGGCTGCCGGGTCTGCGAACGCCTCTCCTGCCCCCAGCGCGCCGCCCCGCCGCTCGGCCACCGGCTGCACATCGACCAGGACACCAGCACCTTCGTGCCGTACCGCGTCACGGAGCCCGAAGGCTGAGGGCCCCGGCCCCGCCGCGCCCGCCTCCGCGAAGAGTTCCTCCTGGATGAGGCGTCACCCCCTTCGCGCCGCCTTCGGGGAGCGGGGGCCGGACGGTAGCGTCGCGGACGAACTGACCGCACCGCGCGCAGCGGACGACGGAGGGTTTCAGATGATCGACAGGCGTACCTTCGGGAAGGCCGTCGGCCTGGGGACCGGCGCGGCCGCGCTCTCCCTGACCGGCGCGCAGTCCGCCGACGCCGCCCAGGCCGCTCCCGGCGGGGCGGACGAGGCCCCCGCGTCCCCCGCGCCCGGGGCGCACACCACGTTCCCCGCGCTCAAGCAGGTCACCGCGGGCGTGCTCGACATCGGGTACGCCGAGGCGGGCCCGGCCCACGGCCCCGTCGTCATCTGCCTGCACGGCTGGCCGTACGACATCCACAGCTACGTCGACGTCGCCCCGCTCCTCGCCGGGCAGGGGTACCGGGTGATCGTGCCCTACCTCCGCGGCCACGGCAGCACCCGGTTCCGGTCCGGCCGTACGGTCCGCAACGCCCAGCAGTCCGCCATCGCGCTGGACATCGTCGCGCTCATGGACGCGCTGGAGATCCCCGGGGCCGTCCTCGCCGGCTTCGACTGGGGATCGCGCACCGCCGACATCATCGCCGCGCTGTGGCCGGAGCGGGTCACCGCCCTCGTCTCCACCAGCGGCTACCTCATCACGAACGTCGAGGCGCAGCAGTCGCCCATCGCACCCGCCGACGAGCACAACTGGTGGTACCAGTACTACTTCGCCACCGAACGCGGCCGCCGGGCCATGGAAACCCCGAAGCTGCGCGACGAGTTGTGCCATCTGGTGTGGCAACTGGTCTCACCCACCTGGAAGTTCGACGACGCCACCTTCCGGCGCACGGCGGCGGCCTTCGAGAACCCCGACTACGCCGCCGTCGTCATCCACAACTACCGCTGGCGCCTCGGCCTCGCGGACGGTGAACGCCGTTACGACCGCTACGAGAAGGAACTCGCCGCCCGGCCCGTGATCCACGTCCCGACCATCACCCTGAGCCCCGAGCTGGACCCCTTCACCGCGCCCGGCGACCCGACCCGCGACCGCTTCACCGGCCCCTACGAGCACCGGGTCGTGGCGGGCGCCGGCCACAACCTCCCGCAGGAGGCACCGGCCGTCTTCGCCCGCGCGGTGCTGGACGCCGGCCGGCTCTGACGGGAGGCGGGGGCCCCGCCGGGCCCCCTCGCTCACTCCCCGTGCAGCGCCCACCTGCTGCCGTCGACGGGTTCCGAGCCCGGCAGGGCGATGAGTTCGGGTTTGAACAGCGGGGGTGCGCCCATGGCGGGTTCCCAGGTGGCCAGCTTGTCGTCCTGGGGGACCTCGACGCGGCGGCCCTTGGCGAGGTCGGTGACCACCCGGACCAGGAGACGCACACCGAGGGGGGCGAGGTGCTCGCGCCACAGGGTCCCGGCGGTCGAGCCGGGCGGCACGAACAGATGCTCCTGGGCGGCGATGGGGCCGCCGTCGGTGCGTTCGGTGAGGTGGTAGACGCTGCCGCCCGTCACCTTGTCGCCGTCGCGGATCGTCCACCGGATCGCGTCCCGGCCGCGGTGCAGCGGCAGCAGACTGGGGTGGTAGCCGATGGCCGCGACGGCGGCGCGGGCACGCGTCCGGCGGCCGATGAAGGCGTGCGAGTGGGCGGCGACGATGAGGTCCACCCCGTCGGGGACATGCATCGCGCGCAGCTCGGCCGAGTCCGTCCAGGGGACGCTCCTCGGGTACGCCCACGCGCGCAGCCGGTCCCAGGACAGCGCGTTGCCCTCGTCGGAGTGCCCCCTGCGCAGCCGGGGGGCGGCCACTCCCGCGATCCGGTGGCCTTCCTCTCCCAGGGCGTCCGCGACCTGGACCGCGAACGCCCCCTGTCCCGAAAGGTAGATGTTCACCGGGTTGCCGCCTCCTTCGTCGAGCGGGGATCGGGCCGAAACCGCACCGGCAGCGTGGAGAACCCGGTCAGGAAGTTCGACCGGATGCGCAGCGCCTCACCGGTCTGCTCGAAACCGGTGGTGAAGTCCCGTAGCGCCAGGAGCAGTTCGGCGATCTCCACCTTGGCCAGATAGGAGCCGAGGCAGAAGTGCGGGCCATAGCCGAAGGCCAGATGCTTGTTGGGGGCGCGGCCGAGGTCGAACTCCCCAGGCCGCTCGAAGACCCGCTCGTCCCGGTTGCCGGAGGCGTGCCAGAGCGTGACGATCTCGCCCGGACGCAGCCGTACGCCGTGCACCTCGGTCTCGCGGACCACGGTGCGCCCGAAGTGCAGGGTGGGGGAGGCCCAGCGCAGCACCTCGTCCACGGCGGTGTCGATCGCGACCTCGCCGTCCTTGAGGCGGCGCCACTGCTCGGGCCGCGCCGCGAGGGTGTGCACACCGTCGATCATCGTCAGCCGACTGGTCTCGTCGCCGCCGATGATCAGGCTGTAGCAGTTGAGCACGATGTCCTCGTCGGACAGCGGCACCCCGTCGATGGAGCTCGCGACCAGCAGGCTGATCACATCGTCGCCCGGCGCCGCCCGCCGCTCCTCGACCATGTCCATGAAGTACAGCAGGATCTCGTTGCGGGCCATCTCGGAGTCGACCTCGTCGACGTCCTCGGTGTCGGCCGACAGCGCGGCCTTGGTCTGGGCGAGCAGATGGTCCCGGTCCTGCTCGGGCACCCCGAGCAGATTGGAGATCGTGGTCATCGGGATGCGGCTCGCGATCTCCGCGGCGAAGTCGCAGCCGCCCGCCTCGACCGCCTCGCGGATCAGCCGCCGGGTGTTGGCCCGCACCGCCGCCGCGACCTCGCTGAGCACCCTCGGCGAGAGCACCCGCTGGAGGATCTTGCGCAGCTCGTGGTGGCGGTGCCCGTCGGTCACGGCCAGCATCCGCCCGGCCCCTGCGTCACCCCCGCCCAGCAGCGTGACCAGCACATTGCCGTGCTCGGAGGTGAGGTTCAGATCGTCCCGGTAGGCGGCCATGATGTCGTCGTACCGGGACAGCACCCAGAACCCGCGGCGGCCGCCGACCGGCGGGTTCCAGTACACCGGCGCGGTCTCCCGCAGGGTGCGCCAGAACCCGTCGAGGTCATGGTTCGCGAAGGTGTCCGGGTCGCCCAGGTCCACGGTGGCCGGCGCCGGGGCGCCCGCGGTCACCATTCGGTGCGCCAGAACCGGCGCGGCTGGAACGGGTAGGTGGGCAGCGGTACGCGGTGGCTCGCCTCCCCCTTGTGGAGCGGGCGGAAGTCCACCCGCCGGCCGTTCACCCAGGCGGCGGCGAGCGCGGCCAGCGCCCGGTCGTCGTCCGGAGCGGCCGGGACGATCCCGTGGTCGCTCTGCGGGAGGGCGTCGACGTCCAGCTGCGGCGCGGCACCGGTCGTGACGGCCGGGCCGCCCGCGGAGTCGGCGGACAGCGCCTCGATCAGCTCCTCGCGGCTGCGGACCACGGCCGCCCACCGGCGGTCCATCGTCCGGCGGCCCAGGTTGAGGCTGAAGCACACATCGTCGAGCCGCAGACCGGGGTCGGCCAGCAGCCGGTCCCGCAGCCGGGCGCGCTGCCGGGCGAGCGCGTCGTCGTCCAGGGCGGACAGGGTGGCCAGGCGCGGCCTGCCGACGGCCTCGGGGGCGCGCTCGGCGAGCGTCGGCGCCTCTTCGAGCACCAGGTGCCCGTTGTAGCCACCGCCCCCGATCGCGGTGATCCCGGCGCGCCGGATCCCGGCCTCCGGCTCCCAGTCCGCGGACTCCAGCTGGGGCACGAACGGGGTGCTGGGGAAGTCGATCTCGGGATCGGCCTCGGTCAGGTTGATCGTCGGCGCCAGCGTCCGGTGGTACAGCGCCATGGTGGCCTTCATGGCGCCGAAGCCGCCCGCCACCACCCCGCCGTGCCCGACGTTGCCCTTGACCCCGCCGATCGAGCAGGTACCGGTCTGCTTGCCGAACGCCATGTTCACGGCGTGCACTTCGAGCTGGTCGGTGATCGGCAGCCCGAGCCCGTTGGCCTCGTACATCGACACCGTGTCCGGGGTGACGCCGCCGACCTGCATGGCGGCCGCGATGCACGCGCTGAGCCGCTCGGGCTGCGCCAGCCCGTAGGCCATCGCGCTGACCCCGTTGTTGTTGATGGCCGAGCCCTTGACCACGGCGTAGACGTGGTCCCGGTCGGCGACGGCCTGGGCGAGCGGCTTGAGCAGCATGGTGACGACACCGCTGGACAGCGCGGCGCCGGTACCGGCCGCGTCGAACGGGCGGCAGTGGCCGTCCCGGGACAGGATCCGGCCCTCCTCCCACAGATGACCGCGCGGATGCGGCAGCCGGACCATCGCGCCGCCCGCGATCGCCATGTCGGTCTGCCCCAACAGCAGTGACTGGCAGGCCAGATGCACCGCGTAGTGGAAACCGGCGCACGCCGTGGTGACGGTGACGGCCTCGCCGGTCAGCCCGATGTAGTACAGCGCGTTGGACGTCATGGTGTCCGGCGACCACGCCAGACCGTGCTCGATCGCCTCGGGGCCGACCGAGACCCGGTCCGGCGGAGTGCCGTAAAGGGCCGCCGTCTGCGGGTTGTTGGCGCCGTAGATCCCCATCTCGCCCGGCACCCGGTCGGGGTCGTAACCGCCGTCCTCCAGCGCCTCCCAGGCGCTCTCCACGAACAACCGGTTCTCCGGGGTCATCGCGGCCGCCATCCGGTCGCTGATGCCGAACACCGACGGATCGAACGCGTCGTACCCGTCGAGCGTGCCGCAGGCCCGCACGTAGTACGGGTTGTTGATCAGGGTCTCGTCGACCTTGATCTCGTCCTTCTCCAGGAACCGCACGGACTCCCTGCCGTGCACGAGGTTGTCCCAGAACTGTTCCTTGGTGCGGGCACCGGGCGCCTTGCACGAGATGCCGATGACGGCCACGTCGCCCGGGTCGTAGTCCTGCTCGGGACTTTCGGACATGAAGGGCTCCTGCTCAAGAGGGTTGGGGGAACGCTCAGTTACCGGTGGCGGAGGCGCGGCCGCGCAGTGCGGCACGGCGTACGGCGGCGCGTCGGCGGGCCGACTCGACCACCTCGGGGGTGGCGTCGCCGTCCTCGTCGAGCCAGCGGCCCAGCGAGTGGATGTCACGGAAGCGGAAGAGGTCGGGAACCCGGACACGGCGGTCGAAGCGCCGGGTCATCAGCCGGGCCAGCCGCACCAGCAGCAGCGAGTCGCCGCCGAGGTCGTAGAAGGCGGCCCGGACGTCGATGCCCGCCGGTTCCAGGCCGAGCAACTGGCCCCAGATCTCGGAGAGCGCCACCTCCGTCGGCGTACCGGCGGCCGTCACCGGCCCGCCCTCGGCGGCCGGTGGCTCGGGCAGCGCGGCGCGGTCGAGCTTGCCGCCCGGCGTCAGCGGCAGTTCGTCCAGGACCACGATCGCCCCCGGCACCATGTACTCGGGCAGTTCGGCGGCGAGCTTGCCGGTGATGGTGGCCTGGAGCCCGGCGTCCAGCCGCGCGCCGCCCCGGGGCCCGCCCTCGGCCACGACGTAGCCGACGAGCCGGCGCCCGCGCACGACGGCCGCGGCCTCGCGGACCTCGGGGCAGCCGGTCAGCCGGGACTCGACCTCCTCCAGCTCGATGCGATGGCCGCGCACCTTGACCTGGTTGTCGGTACGGCCGACGAACTCCAGTTCGCCGCTGCCGGTGAGCACGACGACATCGCCGGTGCGGTACAGCCGCCCGCCGTCCTGGAACGGGTCCGGCACGAACCGTTCGGCGGTGGTCTCGGGCCGGTTGAGATAGCCGCGGGCGACGCCGGTCCCGCCGAGGTACAGCTCACCGGGGACACCGGCCGGCACCGGCTCGCGGTTCTCGTCCAGCACATGGAGCACCGCACCGGCCGCCGCCGCGCCGATCGTGGGCTCGCCGGTGCCGTCCCTCGGCACCGGGCCCAGCGTGCAGAAGACGGTGCCCTCGGTGGGGCCGTAGGCGTTGAAGACCTCTGCGCCCGTCTCCGCGTACACCCGGTCCACCAGCTTGCGCCGCAGGGGCTCGCCGCCGAACACGACCGTGCGCAGGTTCGGCGGCAGCCCGCCCGCGTCGAGCAGGGCGTTGGTCACCGACGGGATGGCGTGCAGCAGGGTGACCCGGTCGGCGTACGGGCTCTCGGGCAGATGGACGGTGCTCTCCACGAGCACGAGGGCGCCGCCCCGGCTCAGCGCCGGGAAGATCTCCATCACGGACATGTCGAAGCAGATCGAGCTGGCCGCGCAGACTCCGCCGAGGTCGCGGTCGCCGAGGACCAGGTCCCAGGCGGACAGCATGGCCGCGCAGCCGCTGTGCCGGATCGGCACGCCCTTGGGCTTCCCCGTGGAGCCCGAGGTGTAGATCACATAGGCGGTGTCGGCGGGTACGACCGGTACGGGCCGCGCGCCGGACTCGGTCGTCACGGCCCCGTCCAGCACCACCAGGGTCGGACCCGCCGGGCAGCTCTCCCGGGACGCGGGCGTGGTCAGCAGCAGATTCGTGCCGCTGTCCCGGACCATGAACTCCAGCCGCTCGGCCGGGTACCTCGGGTCCAGCGGCACATAGCAGGAACCGGCGCGCAGTACGGCCAGGACGGCGACGAGGAGGACGGGCGTGCGCTCGACGCAGACGCCGACCGGGACCCCGGGCCCCGCGCCCTCGGCGACCAGCCGCTCGGCCAACTCCCGGGATTGTTCGTCCAGTTCGCGGTAGGTCAGCACCCCGGCGTCGGAGTGGACCGCGGTGGCGTCCGGGGTCTTCCCGGCCTGTTCGATGAACCTGGTGTGCAGGGTCTGGGTCACTGGTCCGTCCCCTTGGCCCGGTCGCCCGGCGCGATGTCGTCGAGTGCCAGGTCGGGGTGGGCGATCGAGTCGAAGAGCACGGTGCGGTAGAGCGCGAGCAGTGCCGTCACGGTCCGCTTCTCCAGGTAGCTCGGTTTGTACTGGACGTGGCCGACAACCTCGCCGCCGATCTCCGCCATCGAGATCTCCAGGTCGAACTTGGCGAGGTGCCTGCGTACCGGCAGCGGCTCCAGAGGCAGCGCGCCCTCGGGCGCGATGGTGTCGCCGATGCCGTGGAAGAGCTTCACGGAACGCGGGAAGGCGTCCGCGGAGAGCCAGTTGAGGACGACGTCGAACCACGGCGAGCGGCCCTCGGCCCGCGGGGGCTTCAGCTCGGACGCCAGCAGGTCGAGCGGGTAGTTCATGTGCTCGAGCAGGCCGAGCGAGAACGCGTGCACCTCGCGCAGCAGCTCCCGAAAGCCCCGGTCACCGGCCGGTTTCGCCCGTACCAGCACCGTGTTCAGGTAGTAGCCGATGGCGGACTCCCAGCCGGGCTCCGCGCGTTGGGCGATGGCGGTGGCAAGCACGGAGTCCTCGACACCGGCCGCGCGGTTGAGCGTCGCGAAGAATCCGGCCAGCACCACGGTGCTGATCGACACCCCCTCGCGCACCGCGAACTCCCGCAGCGTCCGCGTCTCTTCGGCGCTCCAGCGGAACGTGAGGTCGCGGCCCTCGTAGGTGACGCCGGGCGGGCGCTCGACGGGGGACAGGTCGAGATGGGCGGGCGGGTCGGCGAGCCGCCGCGACCACCAGTCCAGTGCCGCCTCGGCCGCCGGACCGGCCAGCCACTGCCGCTCCCACGCCACGAACTCCGTGTAGGGGGCGACCGGTTCGGCGGCCGCCGGATCGACGCCCTCGTAGAACTCCTGGAGTTCGCGGATCATCACATCGGCCGACGCCGCGTCCGAGGCGATGTGGTGCACGAGGACCAGCAGATAGTGGTCGGCGGGCCCGCGGGTCATCAGGACGACCCGCACCAGCGGCCCGTTGTCCAGGTCAAGCGGCATATGGCCGTACACGGCGAGTTCCTCGCGGGCCTGCTCGTCGTCCAGGTGGGTGCTGTCCGTGACCAGGAACTCGTACTCCGGTTCGTCGAGGATGACCTGGTACGGGCTGCCGCCCGCCTCCACGAAGATCGTGCGCAGCGCGGGATGCCGCCGCAGCACGGCCGCCACGGCACGCTCCAGGGCCGGTGCGTCGACCTCGGCCCGGACCCGGGCGGCCACCATGAAGTTGTACGGCACGGCGTCCGGGTCGATCTGCTGCATGAACCACAGCGAGGACTGGCCGTGCGACGCCGGTGCCAGCTCGAACCCGAGCCCCTCGGCGCGGAGTTGATCGAGGGCGGGGGCGTCGGTGGGTTCGAGGAGACCGCGGGCGGCCAGCTCCTCCAGAAGCTCCTCGGCGTCCAGTTCGGACAGGCCGGACAGGCCGGACAGGCCGGAGAGGCCGGAGAGGCCGGAGAGGTTGTCGAGGGGGGTGCGGGCCGGGCCGGGGGAGGCGGCGGGCGAGGGGGAGGGTGAGAGTGAGGCTGGCGCGGGCAGTGGTGTCGCGGGCGGGGCCTGGGTGGGCCGGGCCTGGGCGGGCGGTCCCTGGGTGACCGGTGCCGTCCCGGCCGCCGCGCCCGCGTCCGTCCCCGCGCTCTGCCCGCCGACCATCTCACCGAGGTGGCCGACGATCTCGGAGATGGTCCGCCCGTCCAGGAACACCACCGGCGACACCCGCTGCCCGAAGAGCGACTGCACCCGGTTGACCAGCCGGATCGCCAGCATCGAGTCGAGCCCGAAGTCCCGCAGGCTCGACCCCGCGTCGAACCGGTCCTCCGGCACGCCCAGCACCTCGGCGATCTCACCGAGGACCAGCTCCTCCACCGACCTGCCCGGCACGGCCGTACCCACCGGCTCGGCCGCGGCCTCCGCGGCCTCCGCGACCGCCACGGGCGACGTGGCTGACGCGGTTGACACGGACGGCACACCCGATGCGGCGGCCCCGGCCTGTACGACCGTGGTCGCCAGGGCACCGTCGACGCGCGGCGCCGCATCCAGCCAGTAGCGCTCCTTCTGCCACTGCACGAGCGGGGTCTCCACGACCTCGACGTCGTCCGCGAACAGCGCCTCGAAGGTCAAGGGCACGCCCCTGACGTGCAGCGAAGCGGCCGCCTCCAGCAGACACCGCAGATCGCTCGCGCCGCGCCGCAGGGAGTTGACCGCGTGCACCCAGGCGCCCCGGGTCAGCGCGATCTCCTCGACCGCGCCGCGCAGCGTCTCGTGCGGGCCGATCTCCACGAAGGTGCCGATGCCGTCCTCGACCAGCGCGCCGATCGTCTCGGCGAACCGGACCTGATCGCGCAGGTTGCGCACCCAGTAGTCGACGTCCACGACCGGGTTCACCGCGCCGGGCAGTGCCGTCGAGTGGAAGTCGATGCTTCCGGTCAACGGGCTGATGCCGTCGATGAGTTCACGCAGCGGCCCGGTCAGCGGATCCATGCCGGGGCTGTGCACCGGCCGTTCGACCCGGATGTTCCTGGTCGAGATCCCGGCCGCCCGCAGGTCCGCCTCCAGGGCGCGGACCGCCTCCGGCGAGCCCGAGACCGCCGCGCTGGTGGGGCTGTTGACCACGGCGACGGCCGCGTGCTCGGCGTACGGCGCGAGCCACGGCAGCAGCTCCCGCTCCGGCAGGTCCACCGAGATCATGGCGCCGGGGGCCGCCTCGCGTTCGAGCAGCCGCGACCGCGCCACGACGACACGCGCGGCGTCCTCCAGCGACAGCGCCCCCGCGACACATGCCGCCGCGACCTCGCCCAGGCTGTGCCCGACGACGGCGGCCGGCTGGATGCCGAGCCCCAGCCAGACCCGCGCCAGCGACACCTGGAGGGCGAACAGGACCGGCTGCTGGAAGTCCATCTCCTCAAGGCGGGCCTCGGCCTCCGGGGCGTCGAGCTGTTCGAGCACCGAGCAGCCGCCGGCCGCGCGCACGGCGGTGTCGCAGGCGTGCATCCAGGTGCGGAACCCGGTGTGCGTGCGCAGCAACTCCCGTCCCATGCCCACCCATTGGGTTCCGCCGCCGGAGAAGACCAGTGCCACGCGCCGGTCGGCGTTGCCCGAGACCGTGCCGGTGACGACCTCGGGGTGCGGTCGCCCGGCGGCGACCCGGGCGAGCCCGTCCAGCACGTCCTGACGGCTGGTGGCGAGCAGCGCCACCCGGTGGTTCTGATGGGTGCGCCGGGTAGCGAGGGTGTAGGCGAGGTCGGACACCCGCAGACCCGCGTCGCGTTCGACATGGTTGGACAGCGCACGGCAGGTGTCGGCCAGCGCCGCCGCCGAGTGCGCGGACACCGGTACGAGACGCGGGACTTCGTCGTCCGCGGGGGCGCCCCGACCGGGTGCGAGGTGGCGTCCCCGGTCACCCATGAGGAACGGGGACGCCGTCACCGGGTGACCGGCGGCGTACAGCGCGCCGAGTGAGCCCAGCAGGGTCTGGGCCTCGTCGGCGCCGCGCCGCAGTGAGGGCAGGGTGGCCGCGTCCAGGAGCTGCGAGGCGGCCTTGAGCAGGAGCGGATGCGGGGAGAGTTCGACCACCGCGTCGATGTCGTGGGCGCGCAGCGCCGTCAGGGCCTTGACCATCTGGATCTCGTGCCGCAGGTTGTCCGCCCAGTAGTCGGGCCCGAGTTCCGCGCCGTCCACGCGCTCGCCGGTGACCGTCGAGATCATCGGGACGCGGGTCGTCCGGGGCCTGATGCCGTCGAGTTCGGCCCGCAGCGGGGCGAGGACATGGTCGACCAGGGGCGAGTGGGGCGCGTGGCCCATCCGTACCCGATGGGTCGTGATCCCCTCCTCGGTCAGCCGCTGGACGAGCGCGTCGATCTCCTGCGGGGTGCCGGTGACCAGCGTGGAGTCCGGGCCGTTGTGGCCGGACACCGTGAGCCGCCCGGTCAGATACGGCCGGACGGCGGCCGCGTCGGTGGTGACCACGATGCCTTCGCCGCGGCCGACGGCCAGCTGCTGGAGCAGTCGGCCGTGGCAGGCGGCCAGCCGGGCGGCGTCCTCGAAGTCCAGCGCCCCGGCGATGTGCGAGGCGGCGAACTCGCCGACGCTCTGGCCCACGACGACATCCGGCTCCACCCCCAGCGAGCGCCAGGCGTCGGCGAGCGCGACCTGGAGGCAGAACAGCAGCGGCTGGAAGACGTCCATGTCGTCCAGGCGGCCGTCGGCCGCGAGGAGTTGATCGACCAGGGAGAAGCCCAGCAGCTCCCGCATCCGCCGGTCGGAGCGCAGCACGGAGCGCCGGAACACGGGCATCCCGGCGAGCAACTGCCGCCCCATGCCCACCCATTGGGATCCGTTGCCGGAGAAGAGGAACGCCACTCGCGGCCTGCGCCCGTCCACCTCTCCGGCGCTGAGCCCCGAGACCGTCGTACCGGCGGCGAACGTGTCCAGCTGGAAGCGGAGTTCGCCCATGTCACGGGCGGCGGCCGCGAGCCGGAACCTTCCCTCACCGGGCTGGTGCCCGCAGACCTCCCGCAGATCGTGCTCGTCCCGCAGGGCCCGGGCCCGGTCGGCCAGCGCCTCGGGGGAGTTCTCGGCCAGCAGCAGGAGTCTGCCCTCGGGGCGCGGCAGTTCCTCGACGGCGACATGGCAGATCGCGCCGCCGAACCCGAACGAGCTGACGCCCCCGCGGCGCGCGTCGGACCGGCGCGGCCACGCGGTGAGCCGGTCCTGCACGGTGAGCCCGTACTCGTCGAAGAGGATCTGCGGGTTCGGCGCGGCGTAGTGCAGGCTCGGCGGCAGCACCCCGTTGCGGATCGACAGCGCCAGTTTGACCAGGCCGACGATCCCGGCCGCCGCCTCCAGATGGCCGACGTTGGACTTGACGGACCCGAGCCGCAGCGGCGCGGGCCGGTCGCCGCCCAGGACCGCGCCGATGGCGTTGGCCTCGATCGGGTCGCCGAGCGGCGTCGCGGAGCCGTGGCACTCGATGTAGTCCACGAGGGACGGCGCGATCCCGGCCCGCCGGTACGCGGTGCGCAGCATCAGCTCCTGCGCCTGGGGGTTGGGCGCGGTCATGCCGTTGCTCAGGCCGTCGTTATTGGCCGAACTGCCCTTGATCAGGCAGTACACCGGCAGCTCACGCTCCAGCGCCACGCTGAGCGGGGCGAGTACGACGACCCCGGCGCCCTCACCGCGGACGTAGCCGTCGGCGCGCGCGTCGAACGTCTTGCAGCGGCCGTCCGGGGCGAGCGCGCCCATCTGGTCCATGGCCGTGTAGTAGTCGGAGACGAAGCTCAGATTCACGCCACCGGCCAGCACCAGCTCGCTCTCGCCCATCCAGATCGACTGGCAGCCCAGATGCACCGAGACCAGCGAACCGGCGCAGGCGGCGTCGACGGCCATGCTCGGGCCCTGGAGGCCGAGGACGTAGGAGACGCGGTTGGCGATGATGCCGTCGTGCATTCCGGTCGCGGTGTGCGGGGTGATCTGGCTGTCGGGGCCCCGGTAGTGCGCGAGCGCCGCGTAGTCGCCCCAGCAGGAGGCCATGAACACCCCGGTGTCGCTGCCGACCAGGCCGAGCGGCGGTACCCCCGCGTCCTCCAGCGCCTCCCAGGCCAGCTCCAGGATCAGCCGCTGCTGCGGATCCATCTGGACGGCTTCCCGGGGCGAGATGCCGAAGAACAGCGGGTCGAACCGGTCGATGCCGTCGATGAACCCGCCCCAGCGCACCGTGTCGCCGAGCAGCTCGCGGCGCGCGGCCGGCACCGGGCCCACGGCATCGCGTCCCTCGGCCAGCAGTCGCCAGAACGCGGCGGGATCGGGGCCGCCGGGGAACCGGCAGCCGATGCCCACGATCGCGACGGGCTCGTACGAGGGCCCGCGGCGATCCCGGCCGGGGGCAGCCGCCTTCGGTGCGGCGGGCGGGCCCTCCACCAGGGCCCGGGACAGCTCGTCGACGGTCGGATATTGCCACATCCAGGTGACCGGAACCGGGCGGCCGAGGAATTCGGCCAACGCGGCGGCAAGGGTGGCCGCCTTGGCCGAATCCAGACCGTACTGGTGCATCGGCGCCCAGCGGTCCACCGCGTCCCTGGAAACGTCCAGCAGCTCCACGAAGCGAGAAAGCAGAAAATCTGTGACGGCGCGCACATCGCGCGCCCCGCGCTCTTGGGGCATTTCGCCTCCTCGGCAAGGCGGATGAAATGGGCCGGTCGCCGGCCCGAAAGCGGGAGAGGGTTCACGGACACAGAGGTACGTTCAGCCGCGCCGGGTACTCCGACGCGTCACCACACACGCGAAAGCGGCCAAGAGACGCTGATGAAAGAGGAGTTGGAGGAATGTCCGAGCGATCGAGCGTCCGTGGTCAGCGGATGCCTACCGGCTCGTGCTCGACGGATCGTGCGGCCCCGTGGTCAAAGGCGGAGCCGCCGCATACCGAAATGACTGCACTGAACCATGACTGCACTGAACCGCCCTCGTTGAGTCACCCGACAGAATCAGCTCACGGTCAGTTGCGTTGACTGTGGCGACGCACACGCGAAACCCCTCGCCCGCACGGCCACCGCCGATGGGAGTCACGGTCCGCTTTACCCGGACGGACCGTATGACGAGGTGCTCACCCCGATCGGCGAATGTCAGCCTGCCATCCGGTGATTGGTGGGGCAAGAGTGCCTGCTGGCCGGAACCCGCACTGGCAAGATTTGACTCCCGGGTGGCTGGTTCGCCGACTTGCGCGACGGCCGGACCATATGAACTGAGCCTTGTTTCAAGCCACTTGGAAGACGGGCGATTGACCTGGGTGGGGCGCGGTGATCGTCTTAGGGGGTTCGTGTCCCGGGGAGAGGAAGCAGCACCGCGATGCTCAACACATCAGCACAGGGGCGGGCCTTGTCGCAGCGGCCGGGCCTGGCGCTCGGGGTGCTGGCCGGGGCACTCGCACTGGATCTCAGCGGCATGGCCGTACTGAACGCGGCCCTGCCCTCCGTCGGGGCACGCTTCGATCTGCGCGACACCACGCTCCAGTGGGTCATGACGGCCTACTCCGTCACCTTCGCCGGATTCCTGCTGGTGGGCGGGCGGCTGGCCGATGTGTTCGGCAGGCGCCGGGTCTTCGAGGCCGGCGTCGCGCTGTTCACGCTGGCCGCGCTGGTCGGGGCGCTGGCGCCGGACGGCGCGGTGCTGCTCGGCGCGCGGGCGGTCCAGGGCATCGGCGCGGCCCTGTCCGGACCGGCGGCGCTCGCCCTGCTCACCGAGGTGTTCCCGGAGGGCCCGAGCCGGGGCCGGGCGCTGGGCGTGTACGCGGCGGTCGGCGCGGCCAGCTTCAGCGGCGGGATGCTGCTGGGCGGCGTACTGACCGAGTTCCTCGGCTGGCGGTCGGTGCTGTGGTTCTCGGTGGCGCTCGGCGCGATCGTGCTCGCGATCACCCGGTCCGGACTGCCCGACGGGGTGGGCACCAGGGTCCCGCTGGACATGGCGGGCGCCATATCCGGCACCCTCGGGCTCGCGCTGCTCGTCATCGGAGTGAGCCTCGGCGGGGTGTGGGCCTGGGCGCTCATCGCCGCGGCGGTGGTCTTCCTGGTGCTCTTCGCCGTCCGCGAACAGCGCACGCCCGACCCGCTGCTGCCGCTGTCCCTCTTCCGGATGTCCTCGGTACGGCTCGCCACCGCGGCGGCGTTCCTCCAGTACACCGCGTCGGTCGCGATCGTCTTCTTCGCGCCGCTGTACCTCCAGGGCATGCTGGGCTACTCACCCGTCGAATCCGGCCTCTCCCTCGTCCCGATGTCCCTGACGGTCTTCCTCACCGCCAACTTCGCCACCGGACGCCTGCTGGCCAGGTACGGCCCGCGCGCCCTGATGGTCACCGGACTGCTCCTGATCGGCGCCGGAACGGCCCTGTGGATCACCACCCCGGCCCACGGCGACTATCTGCTGCATGTGCTGCCCGGCCTGGTGATCAGCGGTTTCGGCCAGGGCCTGAACTTCCCCGCCATGACCACCTCCGGCCTCTCGGACGTCCCCCCGAAGCAGCACGCCGTCGCCGGTGCGGTCAACGTCGTCGCCCAGCAGATCGGCTCCAGCGCGGGCGTGGCCGCCCTGGTCCTCCTCGCCGCGACCTCCGGCGACCGGCTCAGCGGCTACCACCTGGCGTACCTGGTGGCGGGCATCGCCTGCGCGATCGGCGCCGGGGGCATCGCACTGGCCCGCCGACGGGACTGAGTGCCCGGGGGCCTTGGGCCACCACGTGAGAAATGCCGCGGGAATTCCGAGGCATGGAGTCCGGGGCCCGGGGTATGGGCGGCCACGTGAACGCAGCGCCAACGATCCGCACGGCGCCCCGGCCCCGTACCGGCGGCCGACGGCCCGTGCCCGCCGAACCGCCTGCCGCCGTCGCGGAGTTCGACGGAGACCTCGGATGCATCGCCCAGGCACGGCACCGGGCGGCAGGGTTCCTGAACCGCGCCCGGGCCGAACACGGCGTCGCCGTCTCCGCGCGCGCCCTCGACCTCACGCGGCTCGTCGTCAGCGAAATGGTCACCAACGCATGCAAGTACGCCCCGGGTCCGATCCGCATGGACCTGCGGCTCACCGGTGCCCGGACGGAAGACCCCGGGATCGAGATCTCGGTGCGGGACTCCGTCCCCCTTCCTCCGGTGGTCCGGGCCGCCGAACCCCGCCGGGTGGGGCAGCACGGGCTGGAGATCGTCCTGGCCGTCGCCGAGTCGTTCGAGATGCGGCCCGAGCCGCCGGGCAAGACGATCACCGTCCGGATCGCCCTCGCGGACGGCGGGGACGCCGGACGGGGCGCGGGCGCGGACCGGCGGTGCGCGCGGACCCGGCGCCCCGCACCGCGTCGTCGGCCACGCGCCGCCGACTGAGCCGCCGCTTTGAGCGGCCCCGCCGCCCGGTCACAGCCGCTGCCACCGCGCGCTGCACCACGAGAAGACCCCGAACGCCGCCAGGCCCAGCGCGATGAGGGCGAGCAGCCAGGGTCCGGCCGGCAGATCGCGGAAGGAACGCAGCGTGTCGTCCACGCCCTTGGCCTCGCCGGGCCGGTGCCGGGCGGCCGCGACGACGGCGAACCCGCCCGCCACGGCGAAGACGACACCCTGCGCCGTGCCGCCGACCACACCGAAGAAGTCCGTGATCCGCCTCGCCGGCGGCGACATGGCGTCGATCCGCAGGTCCGCGCGGAACTCCTTGCGCAGCGCCCGGACCGCCATCCACACCCCGATGACCACCACGGCGGCGCCGCCGACGCCCACGAGCCACTGCCCGCCCGGCCAGCGCAGGGCCGTCGCGGTGACATCCTGCGTGTCCCGGTCGGAGGATCCGCTGCCGCTGCCCCGGGAGCCGACCGCGTAGGCCAGCACCGAGAAGGACAGGAAGACGTAGAAGACGCACTGGGCCGCCGCCCCCGCCCGCTTCGACGGCTTGCCCGCCCGCGGTCCCGCCCCGCCGAACACCGCCTCCGACAGCCGCCACAGCGCCATACCGGCGAGCGCGGCCCCGACGACCCAGAGCAGCGCCACCCCGAGCGGCCTCTCGGCCAGTTCCTCCAGGGCGCCGCCCCGGTCGGCCTGCTGCCGCCCGCCGTCGCCGCCAAAGGCGATCCGCAGCGCGATGACGCCCACCAGGACGTGGATCAGCCCACGAGCGGCGAAGCCGGACCGGGCCGCCACCGCCATCGCCGTACCGTCCGCGGCCCGGCGCGCCTCGCCGCGTCCCCGTGGCGCCCATGACCGGGCCCATGACCGTGCATCCATATTCCGCCGATGCCCCGGGGAACCCGTCCGACACCTCGGCGAGCGGGCACACCGGAACCTCGCGGGCGGCGCGGCCGACGGCGGGTCAGCGGCGGCTGGTGGCGAGGGCGTGCAGATGATCGAGGGCGCCGGCGACGGTGCCCCGGTGCCAGATCAGCCAGCGGGCGACCTGGCCGCCGAGGTCGTCCAGGGCGTTCACCTGGGCGTCGGTGAGGTCGTCGAGGGTCCTCTCGTGGTGGGAGGAGATCATGCCGACCACGGCACCCTTCGGGCTGACCAGGGGAACACTGTGGCAGGCGCGGCTGCCGGTCTGCAGGATCGCCTGCCGGGAGCCCTCGTCGAAGGCGTCGGAGGCGGCGACGTCCTTGACGGTCACCTGGCGCGCCTCCTCGGCGGCCCGCGCGCACGAGGTCGTCGAGGCCTCCACGAAGGTGAAGTAGTCGGTGAAACGCTTGTTGAGCCCGGTGTGCTTCTCCATCCGCAGCATCCCGTTCTCCACCAGCTGCACATTGCCCATCTCGGCCCCGGTGATGTGCAGGGCGCGATGCAGGGCGGCCGTGAGGACCGCGCCCTGGCCGACCGGCTGCCCCTCGCCGCGCAGCCCGGGCAGGGCGGGCGCGGCGCCGCGCGGCCCGCAGCCCGGGCAGGGCGGGCGCGGCGCCGCGCGGCCGGCCCGGCATCCAGCTGCGGGCGTTCCGCTCCGGGGCGGGCGCCTGGACCGCGACGTCGGCGAGCGTGTGCAGCTTGACGTTGAACCGCTGGGAGGTGCGGCGCAGCAGGTCGAACGCGTCCTTCCGGGACGGGAGCCGGTAGCGGGAGACCAGAAGATCCTCGGCGCGCGCGACACCGGCGTGCGCCAGCCGCTGGTTCCGCTCATCGAGAAGGTCGTCGAGGCCGGCGGTACGGCTCCCCGCCGCGCCGTCCGGTACGGCTTCCCTGTGTTCGGTGGGCGTCTCCTGGTCCGCGGTCACCGGCTGGCCTCCTTGTCCGACGCCACCTGCACGAGGTGGTCGCCTCCCGAATGAGTGACAACACCGTGGCGCCTGCCGGCCGAAGCACCTGCCCACACTGTATGCACACACATCGGGGCGACCGCCGGTCGGCCCCCCGCCGCGTCACCCGCCGGACAGCAGATGCAGACGCAGGGCGAGCTGGAGTTCCAGGGTCTGTTCGGGGGTGTTCCAGCCGGGGCCGAGCAGGGCGTGGACGCGGTCCAGGCGCTGCACGACCGTGTTCACATGGACGTGCAGCTCCTCCTTGGCCCGGGTGAGGCTTCCGCCGCAGCCGAAGTAGGCGCGCAGGGTGCGGACCAGCTGAGTGCCGCGCTGGGCGTCGTACTCCAGCAGCGGCCCCAGGGTGGCGGCGACAAAGCCGTCCACGTCGTGGTCGTCGCCCAACAGCACGCCCACGAAGCCGAGTTCGGCGGCGCAGGCGCCGCTCCCGTCCCGGCCGAGCACATGCATGGCCCGCAGACAGCGGACGCCCTCGGCGTGCGCGTCGGCGATCGCCCGCGGTCCGGCCGCGGGACCGGCACCGGCGACCGTGACCGCCGTCCCGGCCAGCCGTCCGAGCTGACCCGCGGGGGGAGGGGGAGGAGAGACCGGAGGGGGGGAGGGGGGGGGGGGCCCGCGGCGGCCCGGGCCGCCGCACCCGGATCGGTGCCGTCGCAGGGGAGCAGCAGCACGGCCGCGCCCTCGTGGACCGCGCTGACGCCGCCGCACCCGAACAGGTACTGCACCGCGGCGTCGGCGAGCCGCTCCCGGGCCGCGTCAGCGGCGCGGGCGACCAGCAGGAAGTGCGGGCGGTCGAGGTCGATGCCGAGCCGACGGCCGCGCGCCACCAGTCCGGCCGGGTCGCGGTCGGGCGCGGTGAGCAGATCGGTGACCAGGTCGCCGCGGACGCGGTTCTCCGTCTCCGCGACCGAACGCCGCAGCAGGAGCAGCAGCGAGGTGACGACGCCGCTCCGCTCGAACAGCCGCCGGTCGGGGTCGTCGAGCTCCGGCCGCCCGTACAGGACGAGACAGCCCAGCAGTTCCTGCCCCGCCAGTACGGCGCAGACCCAGCGCCCGTCCCGGAGCACCGCGTGGGCGGTCGCGCGCGAGCTCTCGGCCGCCGCGACCAGCGCGGCCGCCTCCTCGGCGGCGGCCGGGTCCTCCGTACCGTCCGTGCACCCGCCGCCCTGCTCGCCGGTCGCGGTGAGCGGCCACCCGGAGCCGTCGTGGACCGCGACCTCGCCCTTCAGCAGACCGGCCACGGCGGCGGCCACGTCCGAGACGTCGCCGCCGCGCAGCACCAGATCGGTGAGCCGGTCATGGGACTCCGCGGCCCGCTGCATGGCCGCGGAGTGCTCCCGGATCACGGCGTTGGCCTCGGCCAGTTCGGCCAGCGCGAGCCGTGCGTCGGCCATCGTCCGGGCGGTGTCGATGGCGATGGCGGCGTGGTCGGCCAGCGAGCACAGCAGGGCGACCTCCTCCGGGGCGAAGGTGCGGGGCGTACGATCCGCCGCGAAGAGCGCCCCGATGACCTGGCCGCCGCTGCCCGACCCCAGCAGCAACGGCACCCCGAGTATCGCGACCAGGCCCTCGTCGAGGACCCCGGCGTCGATGCTGCCGGTGTGCAGGAAACGGCCGTCGGTGCGGTAGTCCGGGGAGGCGTAGGGCCGGGCGGTCTGCGCGACCAGCCCGCCGAGGCCCTCGCCCAGTTGCAGGCGCAGATTCTGGAACAGCTCCGACACCGAGCCGTCGGTGACCCGCATATAGGTGTCCCCGGCCTCCTCGTCGGCCAGTGTGAGGTACGCCGTGTCGGTGCCCAGGAGCGTCCTGGCCCGCCGCACGATGGAGCGCAGTACGGCGTCGAGGTCGCGCAGGGCCGCCAGATCGCCCGCGGTGTCGAAGAGCGCGGTCAGCTCCGTCTCCCGGCGCCGGTGCTGCCGCAGCGTGTTCCGCACCCGCAACGCCGCCTCGATCGCCCCCTCCACCTCCGCGAGGTCCTCGGCGTCGACACCGCGGCGGCGCGCGTCGGCGGCGACGGCGCCGAGTTCTTCGGCCGGGGCGCCCGCGGCGAGGAGTTCGAACAGCCGGCGCAGCTGCGGGGCGGCGGAGGTGGGTCTGTGCGACATGGGGCAACCGTGGGGAAGTCGGGGGCACATGAGGGGCGAACGGCGAGCGGGTTCGAACGGCCCGGGAGCGCTCAGGTGGAGGCGGCCGTCCGCCGGTCCGTGGCGGTCCGCGCCACGTCTCCGTCCCCCGGTTCGATCGCGGCCAGATCCCTGCCGCGCGTCTCGCGGGCGGCGAGGACGGCGACGACGGTGATCAGTGCGGCCAGGCCGACGTACACCGAGATCGGGGTGGAGTCTCCGTAGGAGCCGAGCAGCGCGGTGGCGATCAGCGGGGCGGGGGCACCGGCCGCCACCGAGGAGAGCTGGGCCCCGATGGACGCGCCAGTGTAACGCATCCGGGTGGCGAACAGCTCGGAGAAGAACGCGGCTTGAGGTGCGTACATGGCGCTGTGGAAGACCAGCCCGACGGTCACGGCCAGCACCAGCGCGGGGAACGACCGGGTGTCCAGCAGCGCGAAGAAGGCCCAGGACCACAGGCCCACACCGACCGCGCCCACCAGGTAGACGGGCTTGCGGCCGACCCGGTCGGAGAGGGCGCCGAACAGCGGGATCAGGCAGAACTGCACGGCGGAGCCGATCAGTACCGCGTTCAGGGACGTCTGCTTGTCTATCTTGAGGTGCTCGACGCAGTACGTGAGGACGAAGGCGGTGATCACGTAGTAGGAGATGTTCTCCGCCATCCGGGCGCCCATCGCGACCAGGATGTCCCGCCAGTGGTCGCGCACCACCGCGACGAGCGGCGGCCGTTCGGCCCGCTGCTCGGCCTTGCGCCGCTCGGCCGCGGCCAACGCCTCCTTGAACAGCGGGGATTCGTCGACGGACAGCCGGATCCACAGGCCGACCATGACCAGCACGGCGGAGAGCAGGAACGGCACCCGCCAGCCCCAGGAGTTGAACGCGTCGTCGCTGAGCACGGTGGTCATCAGGGACAGCACCCCGACGGCGACCAGATTGCCGGCCGGTGCCCCGCCCTGCGGCCAGGACGCCCAGAACCCGCGCCGCCGGGCGTCCCCGTGCTCGGACACCAGCAGCACCGCCCCGCCCCACTCACCGCCGAGCGCGAAGCCCTGGATCAGCCGCAGGGTGGTCAACAGCAGGGGAGCCGCGACCCCGATCGTGTGATACCCGGGCACACAGCCGATCAGCGCGGTGGACAGCCCCATCATCAGCAGACTGATCACCAGGAGCTTCTTGCGCCCGAGCCGGTCGCCGTAGTGCCCGAAGACCACGGCACCGACGGGACGGGCCACGAACCCGATCGCGTATGTGAGGAACGACAGCAGCGTCCCGGTCAGCGGATCCGACTCCGGGAAGAACACCCGCCCGAACACGAGCGCGGCGGCGGAACCGTAGAGAAAGTAGTCGTACCACTCGATGGTGGTCCCGATGAGACTGGCGGCGACGATCCTGCCGAGTCCGGTGGAGGGCGGGGGAGCGGTGTTTCCTGCGGCCATGTGCGCCACTTCCTGGTGTGCGGTGGGGAGGGGGACGTGTCGGCACACCGTAGGAAGGCGCAGGTCGGGTGCACATGTGGCGGGGCACCATAGTTATGGGGTCGACTATGCGTCCAGCCACCATCCCGACTTACGGAGGGGCGGTTCAGGGGCTCGAAGGTACGGGCGGATCGAGGGCCAAACACCCCCCGCGCTCTCGGACATACGACCCAGATCGCTGCCGGGTCGCGGGGATCGGGGAGGATACCGTTAGTCGGCCGCAGCCTGCCTGATCGTCATCCAGCCGCCGATCGCTTCGTGGCCTCTCGCCGGCTCGTGTCCAGCGCGCGGGGGCAGCCAGGGGTCCGCGGGGGTCCCGTCGGGGTTCAGGCCGTACAGGACCAGCAGTCCCGCCCGGTTCGTTTCGCCGCACTTCTCGTACACCTCGGCCAGTGCCCCGGTAGCGAGGGACTGGCCCGCGTTGATCGCCGTGTGGCAGAGACGCTTGGCCTCCTCTGTGTCACCGGCCTCCAGGCGAGTCCGAGCGAGTGACAGCAGCGCGCGCGCGTAACCGCCGTCGGCCGCCCGCTGGTACAGCCGCTCGGCCTCGGCCCGGTCGCCGAACTGCGCCCTGCGCTGGCCGAGCCATGCCATGACATGCAGGTCACCCTCCTCCGCGGCGGCCCACAACACCGCCTCGCCTGCGCTCTCTCCCCCGGTTCGCAGGGCGTGGTCGGCGAGTACCGCGAGCCCTTGTTGACGGACCAGGTTCTCCCAGGTCGACAGGCGTGTCGTATGAGCTGGGGAGACTCCGCCGAGGTCGGCGGCCCGTCGTGCCATGCGGCATCCTTCGGCGGCGTCGACGTCGATCACGAGCTGGGCCATCATCCCCATGGTGAAGAAGTCACCCAGTTCGGCGGCCTGTTCCGCCGCGGCCACGACCGCCGCCACGTCGTGCTCGGCGAACCTCATCCGCGCGAGCTCGAAAGCGGCACTGTGGTCCCCCGCGGCGATGGCCTGGTGGAACAGCCCCTCCGCTGCCCCTCTGTCTCCTGTGACCAGGCGACGGCGGCCCAGGAAGGTCAGCGCCTCCGCCTCGCCGAGCTCCGCAGCCTTCCGGGCGTACCGTTCCGCATCCTCGTCATCGCCCATAAGTTCCGGGGTCTGCGCCAGGCACAGGAGGCTCTGCGGGTCCTCCGCGCGTGTGATCTCGGGGACCAACTGGAGCGCGCCGTCGAGGTCCTGGTCCTCCAGGCGCCACTGAGCGAGCATCGTCAGCGCACCGGTGTCGCCCGCGGCATGGGCCTTCTCAAGGAAGGCGACGGCCTCCAGGTGGCAGCCACGGTCCCTCCGGAACTGTGCCATTTCGGCCCAGGCGGGTGCGTGTCCCCGCTCCGCCGCTCGTCGTCGCAGGTCGTCGGCGATCCGGTAGCGGCTCCGCAAGGCCGCGGCGTCGGCGAGTGCGTCAAAGTCCGCTGCGCTGCCCGCGCCCTCTGCGGCCGCCGCCCAGAACGGCGCGCTGGGACACAGGTAGGAGCGGGCCGCACGGCCGTAGTGGTCGAGGTAGTCCGCAAGCCTGTGTGTTCCCGGCCGCGCTCCCATCCCGCTGGGGTCGGGCACGCTGCCGAGCGGTGCGACGACGCCCTTGACCCGGGTCCCGGCATGAGCCAGTGCCTGCCGGAACCAGTCGGGGGCGGCCTCGGCGCGCTGTGCCTCGCTCAAGTAGGCCTGGGCGGCGGCACGCAGGAAGGTCTCGGACAGCTCGGGTCCGTGTCCGAGGCGGCGGGCGTCCATCGCGGCCGTGACCACCGCCTTGCCGTAACAGGCCGGGACGGCGTCTGAAGACTCGTGGAACGCGACCAGTTCGAGAGCCGCCGCCAGGGTCTGGGTGAGTTCCCCGTCCCTGCTCGTCAGCGCGGCCGTGGACAGCGAGGGGTCGGCCGTCCGTCTGAGGTCCCGCATCACGTCGGCCGGGAAGGAGGCCGCGACGTGCATGGTCACCCCTGCTGTCAGCAGCGCCCGGGCCTGCGGGTGCGGGTCGTGCAGAGGTGCCTCGGGCCGGCTGAGCAGCGTCCTCCGGTGTTCCTGCCACATGGTCGCGAGCACCACGATCGGTCCGGGTAGCTCCAACAGTCCGCGCAGTCGAGCCGCGGCCTCCTCGCCCTGCTTCCCCGTCAGGAAGTCTTGCCCTTCGTCCAGCCACAGCACGCTTCGCGGACCGATCGCGTCCGCGGCGAGGAGCGCCAGAAGGCTCGTGGGTCCCTTGGGGAAGGCCAGGTCCCAGTCCGGCAAGCAGGCGCGCACCGCCTCGTACGCGGCCCGCGTCTTGCCCGTGCAGGACTCGCCCTGGACGACGACGAACAGTGTGTCCCCGCCGTGCGCAGCCCGGTCAAGGAGCGCCCGCAGCCGCCGGTCATGGTCGCGGGGAAGATACGCCGGCAGGACGAAGGCGGCACCGTGGTCGGGATCGTGCCCCCCGGAGATCGCCGGGTGCACGCCGAGGTCGCGTGGGCTCCACTGGGTGAGGGGGCGGGGCAGGTCCGGACAGCTCCGTCGCTCCTCGTGCCACTCTCGCGTCCGGCAGAGACTCGCGGCCCGCACCGTTTCCCCGGTCAGCCGAGCGCGCTCCTGCGCCACCGCCATGTGCAGTGTGCGCCAGGTGCCGTCGTCGAACAGGTCCCGGTCCGCTTCGTCGATCCTGCCGGGGTGCCGCATCGCGGCGGTGCGCAGGGCGTCGACCATGCCGAGCAGGTCCTCCAGCCGCTGCGGTAGCCGGTTGCCCTTCAGCCACTCGCCGACGGTCGTCTTTGCCCTGCCCCCGGCTGCTCGCGCGAGGACGGCGAGGCTCGGTTGCCCGGCGCGCCGCACGCGTGTGTGGAAGTCACCGAGCCTGCGCAGCTGGGCGAAGAGAGCGCCCTGTGCGCTGTCTTCGCCGGGCAATCCGTCCGGCAATCCGGCCTCCGCGTCCAGTTCGTCCAGTACAGAACGCTGGACACCTCCCCGATTCTAGGCCGCCCACCAGGCGTGATGTCCGCTGCGCGGTGGAACCGTTCCGGACGGTCGCGCAACGCCCCGTCGGACGAGGACGTTGGACCTGCCGAGCCAGCCGGCTCGGCAGCTGACCGGACCAAGTCCGGCGTCCGGCACGTCTCCCGGCAGCTCACGCGCCGCAGACGTCTGTTCGCCCGTGACACGGTCCTTCCGCACTGCTGGAGTCCGCATGACCGAAGTCGCCATCCAGGCCGTCACCTTTCTCACGCCCGTCGGCATCCTGGTACTACTGACCCTCCTCCTGGGGTTCGCCGGGGTGGTGCTCCCCGCGATCTGGTCGCACTATCCGTACCGGCGCGAGGCGGCCCACCACGTTCTCGTTCTCCTGCTCCGGGGCGCCAGGGAGGCGCTGCTCGCGGTGCGGGCGCTGCTGCCGCGCTGAGCCGAGAAGGGCTGCGCCGTGCCACCTCCAGGTCCTGTCCGACGGCATCACGGTATGGGTGAACGCAGGTCATGACGCCGAGGTCTTCGACAAGAACGGCGGCATGGTGCCGTGCGGGCACCAGCGCCCCGCAGAAGGCAGTGGCTGAGCTGTGTCCGATCGCCAGGTCCGTAGCCGGATGACCGCGGCTGCGGCGGATGCCTCGCCGTCGCAGGTACGCGCGGAGGGGGCCGTTGCTCCAAGCCTTGGCGGCCGCGAGGCTGTCGGGCTTCTTGCGTGGTCGGCCCAGGCCCGGTCTGGGGTGGCGGTCTGGGGGTGGCGATTGCCTGACGCCTACATCCACCCGCTCCCCCCGGTTCACCCCGCTGCCCGGCGGGTCCCGCCGCCGAGGTCGGCGAAACCGCCGCCGTCGGCCTCGTCGCCGCCGCGGCTGAAGCCCGGGTGGGGGCATGGGCCCGGCTGTCGTGTCCGGTACGGCCGTTGCGGTGAGGCGTCGGGGCGCCCTCCCGAGGTCTTTGCCGGGGGCCTGTAGACGAGTGGTATGAGATTCCACTACCCGCTGAGACCGCAGGCGGGCTCCTGTGCGCGCGCTGTGTCGAGGGCCGTGCTGGCCGCCGTGGTCACCGCGCTCTGCCTGACCGGGCTCACCGTCCCCGCCGCCGCCCAGTCCTCCGCGGGCCCTGTACTTGCCTGGGGCAACAACGGTTCCGGGCAGTTGGGGGACGGGACCACCATCGAGCGGTTGACTCCGGTCGATGTCCACCTGCCCGCCGGTACCGAGGTCACGGCCGTCGCGGGCGGCGCCGACTTCAGCCTGGCGCTGACCTCGGACGGCCATGTCCTCGCCTGGGGCAAGAACAACGACGGGCAGCTGGGCGACGGCACCACCACCGACCGCACGACGCCGGTAGCGGTGGATCTGCCCGCGGGCACCACCGTCACCGCCATCTCCGCCGGTATCGCCCACGGTCTGGCGCTGACCTCCGACGGCCATGTCCTGGCCTGGGGCAACAATGACTTCGGGCAGCTGGGCGACGGATCCACCACCGAGCGGTTGACGCCGGAAGCGGTGCATCTGCCCGCGGGCACCACCGTCACCGCCATCTCCGCCGGGGCCTATCACAGCCTGGCGGTGACCTCCGACGGCCATGTCCTCGCCTGGGGCTACAACCTCTTCGGGCAGCTGGGGGACGGCACCACCACGAACCGGTCGACGCCGGTGGAGGTGGATCTGCCCGCCGGTACCACCGTCACTTCCGTCGCCGGGGGCGGCTATCACAGTCTGGCGCTGACTTCCGACGGCCGTGTCCTGGCCTGGGGCTACAACCTCTTCGGGCAGCTGGGCGACGGGACCACCGCGAACCGGTCGACGCCGGTGGAGGTGGATCTGCCCGTCGGTACCACCGTCACCGCCATCGCCGCCCGCGAGCTGAACAGTCTGGCGGTGACCTCCGACGGCCGCGCCCTCGCCTGGGGCTTCAACGGCTCCGGGCAGCTGGGCGACGGCACCACCACCAGCCGGTCGACACCGGTCGAGGTGCACCTGCCCGCGGGCACCACCGTCACCTCCGTCGCCGCGGGTGACATCTTCAGCCTCGCCCTGACCTCCGACGGCCGCGTCCTGGCCTGGGGCAACAACAACTTCGGGCAGCTGGGCGACGGGACCACCACCGAGCGGCTGACGCCGGTGGAGGCGCATCTGCCCGCGGGCGCCACCGTCACCGCCATCGCCGCCGGCGACTTCCACAGCCTGGCGGTGACCGAGGCGGTGGAGAGTACGACGACGCTGACGGCGGACCCGACCACGGTCGCTCCCGGGCAGCCGGTCACCTTGAAGGCGCAGGTGACCTGCTCGGCCGGGACACCCACCGGTGAGGTCTTCTTCTACGACGGCGACACCCGGATCGGCACCGGCACCCTCGACGCCGACGGCACCGCCTCCCTCACCACCACGGACCTCGACCTGGGCGCCCACCAGATCACCGCCCACTACCAGGGCGACGGCAGCTGCCCGCCGTCGGTCTCCGAGCCGGTCGTGGTGATCGTCGAGCAAGCGCCGCAGCCGTCGCTCGGCCTGACGAAGCACGTGGAGTCCAGCGGTCCGTTCCACGTCGGCGACCCGGTCGCGTACACGTATACGGTCAGCAACACCGGGAACACCGTCCTGCACGACGTGACCGTCTCGGACGACCGGGCCGCCCCGGTCGTCTGCGACCTGACCGGCCTCACACCCGGCCAGAGCACCACGTGCCACGGCAGCCACGTGATCACCGAGGCCGACATCACCCCGTGCCAGCCGGACGCGGGCGGGTGCGCGCTCACCAACCTGGCCCAGGCCACCGCCTTCGAGCCCGGCGGTCGGGAAGTCGCCAGCGAGCAGGACGCCGCCACCATCACCGTCCAGCGGCCACAGCCGCCGACCGCCGAGCTGCACCTCACCAAGCGGGTCGCCTCGCAGGGGCCGTTCCAGGCCGGTGACCAGGTGCGGTACGCCTACACGGTCGCCAACACCGGTGACACGGCCCTGCACGACGTGACGGTGACCGACGACCGCGTCGCCCACGTCACCTGCGACGCCACGGCCCTCACGCCGGGGCAGAGCACCACCTGCCACGGCACCTACACGGTCGCCGAGTGCGAGACCGCCAAGGCGCGCGGCGGGGCCGACGGATACGGGGACGGTGACAACGGTGTGAGCTGCGAGATCACCAACACCGCCCACGCGACCGCCGCCGACCCTCAGGGCGTCCAGGTCACCAGCAACCGGGCCACCGCCACCATCCGGGTCAACTCCGGCAGCGAAGACGACCACTACGGAAAGGCCTCGTAACCGCTGAACCAGGGCCCCCTCCTCTGCACGCCACGGGCTGCCGCGCACGCCGTGCGGAGCGAGGGGGCCCCGCGGAACCACGCTCCTGCCCTGGGCCGCTTCCTGATCGCACGCTCCGCCGCAGCCCGCAGCCCGCAGCCCGCAGCCCGCAGCCCGCACACCGCCACCCTCGTCCGAGAACGTGCGGGGGGGGGACGCCCGACCGACCCGCCGCACGAAGGGACCCACCGGTGCGAAATACTCGTCCGATGAGTTCACGCACTTCCCCGATCGATCGGCAGATCACGATACGGAGGACCGTCGCCCGGGACGCCAAGCGGCTCACGCGGCTCGTGCGTGGCTCGGGCGCCTATACGGGTCAGTACGCGTCCGCGGTCGCGGGCTACCGGGTCGGTCCCGATTACCTTGAGGCCCATCGCAGCTTCGTGGCCGTCGGCGGCGAGGCGGACGGCGGCCGGGTCCTCGGGTTCTACTCGCTGATCCTCGCCCCACCGGAGCTCGACCTGCTGTTCGTCGCCGACGAGGCGCAGGGGCGGGGGATCGGGCGCCTGCTCGTCGCGCACATGCGGTCCGAGGCCCGGGCCGCGGGGCTCGACCGTGTCAAGGTCGTGTCCCATCTGCCCGCCGCGGACTTCTACCATCGCGTCGGCGCGGTCCGGACCGGGACCGCGCTCGCGAACCCGCCCGCCGTGCCGTGGGACCGCCCCGAATTCGAGTTCCGCATCTCTCCGGAATGACGGGGCGCGCGCCGGGCCGGAGCCGCCCGCAGGCCCGTCGGCGGCCCGCCCCTCTCCCGCCGCGGAGCGCCTCGCACGCGGTTCGGCGAAGGGCGGCGGACGAGCCCCACGCAGGGGCGCATAAACTCTGCTGTCATGTCGAAGCCTGATGAGCTGCTCGTCGCCATCTCCGCCGCGGTGGAGTCCGAGCGGAGCAATCAGATGTCGCTGACCGTGGTCGTCGGCGGCGCCGTCATCACCGGACGGCTGGCCCCCGAGGCCGTATGGAAAGAGCGGGTCGCGGAGGTCCTGAAGGACTCGGACCGCCTCGGCTCGTTCTCCGAGGTCTTCGCCCGCGGCCCGCGGGGCTACCGGCCCGGCCGCGGCGAGATGCCGACGCATCTGCACTTCCACCTCGCCCGGATCCTGCAGGGCAGCCTCGGGATCCCGGAGACGGGCGGGATGTACCGGGTCGCGATCAAGGACGTCAGCGCGTGGACCGTGGGCGATCTCAGCTACTTCGACCAGTGAGCCCCGGGATGCGGCTCACCACATCCGGGCCACTCGCCTAAAGGGGACAACAGGTGTCCGGTTTGGCTCCTAGTGTCGGCTTGTCGGTCGGCGAAAGGACACCAGGCCATGCGCATCGCGGTCACCACACCCACCGGGAACGTCGGACGTCACGTCGTCGCCCAGCTGATCCGGGCCGGGCTTCGGCCGTTGGTCCTCGCCCGTGACCCCGGCCGGATCGACCCCGGGGTGCGCCGCGAGGTCGACGCCGTCGCGGTCGACCAGCGGGACCCGGAGGCGGTCGTCGCGGCCACCGCCGGGGTCGACGCCCTGTTCTGGGTCGATCCCCCGACGACCGGCGCGGACCCGCTCGGCGACTACGCGTCGGCCACGGCGAGCGTGGTGAGCGCCGTACGGGCGGGCGGTGTCGAACGCATCGTCTTCCAGAGCAGCGTCGGCGCCGAACTGCGCCACGGAGCCGGTGAGATCGACGGCCTCGCCGGCACCGAGACCGCCCTCGACGCGCTCGGCGCCACGGTCACCCACCTGCGCTGCGGCTACTTCTTCAGCAATCTGGTCCCTCTCCTCGATGCCGTCCGGGCCGGCACGATCCCGGTGATCCTGCCGCTGGACCAGCCCCTCGCCTGGGTCGCGCCGCGGGACATCGCCGAGGTCGCCGTGGGGCGCCTGCTGACGACCCACTGGTCCGGCCGCCATGTCCAGGCGGTCCACGGCCCGGCCGATCTCACCTGGCCGCAGGCCGCGGAGATCGTGTCCGCGGCCATCGGCCGCCCCCTGTGCGTCGAACGCGTCGGCGACGACACGATGCGGCACCTGCTGCGCGCGTCCGGCATGACCGACGGACTGGTCGAAGCGGTCATCGGCATGTCGACCGGGCTGCGGGACGGCTTCGTACCGGAACAGCCCCGCACCGTGCGCACCACCACCCCCACCACCCTGGCGTCCTGGGCCTACGACGTACTCCGGCCCCTGATCTGACCCTTGGCGGCGTGCTGCGACCGGTACCGATCCGTGCCGTGCGTCGAGCGGACCTGGAACAGCCGTGGCTGGACGTCGGTCGCGAACTGCGCCGCCTGGTCCATGTGGACGCGTGCCTCGGGGTTGGCGAGCATCGCCCGGTAGTGGTCCTCGGACTCCCACTGGGCGTAGTTGATGACGCGTTCGCCGTCCTCGGAGGCGTGGAAGTTGGCGCAGATGAAGCCGGGTTGGTGCTTCATCGTCTCCTCGGTGGCGCGGGCGAGCAGGGCGATGAGCTCGTCCTGGCGCTCCGGGGTGACGGTGAAGACGTTGATGAGCGTGGCCACGGGGCGGGTCGTGTCGATGGTCGCGGTGACGGTCGTCATCGTGTCTCTCCTTTTCGCGAAGGCGTCACAGGGGCCGGGGCGCCAGGGCGCGGGCCGGATGGCGGGGGCCGAGGAAGACGACGACGCCCCGGCCGCCGGGGGAGGGATGCGTGGCCTGGGTCCAACCCTGGTGGCGGTAGAAGGACATGGCCCGGCCCGACCGCAGGGAGGTCACCAGCCAGGAGCGGCCCTCCGGGGCGTCCGCGGTGACCGTCTCCAGGAGACGGGCCGCGAGGCCGGTGCCCCGGGCGGCCCGGCGGACGGCGAGTTCGTCCAACTCGCGGGCGCCGACCAGCCATTCGGAGGTGCGGTCGGGGCCCAGTGCGGCGGCGGCCTGCGCGTGGCAGCGGTCGGCGGGGAAGGGGGCGGGGGTGGTCCAGGCCGTGGCGAAGCCGAGCATCTCGCCGTCCCGTACCGCTGTCGCGGCGATGAAGCCCGGCCGGTCGACGTCCACCCGCAGCCGCCCGGCGAATTCGGCGGCCCGCTCCTCGTCCTCGTCCCACGGCGGGGCGCAGAAGGCGTCGACGTAGACGGAGCGCAAGTCCTCGGTGTGCGCGAGGAGTCGGGCGTCCTCGTGGACACGGATCTCGGTGTGGACGCGGGTCTCGGTCACGCCGCCACCGCCCGCGCCGGGACCGGATGCAGCGCCGCGTACTCCAGCGGCGCCGACGGGTCGATCGACACGTCCAGCGGGGCGGGTTCGGCTCCGGCCCGGACGAGGAGGTCGCCGACGGCCGCGATCATCGCGCCGTTGTCCGTGCACAACTCCATCGGCGGCACGCGCAGTTCGACGCCCGCGGCCCGGCAGCGCTCCTCGGTGAGCGCCCGCACCCGTGAGTTCGCGGCGACGCCACCGACCACGACCAGCGTCCCCACGCCGTGCTCCGCGCAGGCCGCGACCGCCTTGCGGCTGAGCACATCGGCCACCGCCTCCTGGAGCGCGGCCGCGCCGTCGGCGACCGGCAGCTCCCGGCCGGCGTGGCCCTCGGCCCAGCGTGCGGCGGCCGTCTTCAGACCGGAGAAGGAGAAGTCGTACGACCCCGGCAGCGGACGCGGGAAGGGGACGGCGCGCGGATCCCCCGTACGCGCCGTCCGGTCGATGGCCGGACCGCCGGGATAGGGCAGCCCGAAGACCCGCGCGACCTTGTCGAAGCACTCCCCGGCGGCGTCGTCCAGGGTGTCGCCGAGGTGCCGGATCGGGTCACGGGCCAGGTCGCGGACGAGGAGCAGCGAGGTGTGGCCGCCGGAGACGATCAGCACCACGCAGGGGTCGGGCAGCGGGCCGTGGGCGAGGGTGTCCGCGGCGACATGACCGGCCAGATGGTGGACGCCGTGCAGCGGTACGCCGAGCGCGTAGGCGATCCCCTTCGCCCCGGCCAGGCCCACCTGGAGCGCGCCCGACAGGCCCGGCCCGGTGGTGACGGCGACCGCGCCGATGTCGGAGAGCCGCAGCCCCGCCCCGTCCAGTGCCTGGCCGAGCACCGGACGGAGCGCGTGCAGGTGGGCCCGGGATGCGATCTCCGGCACCACCCCGCCGAACCGGGCGTGCTCCGCCATGCTCGACGCCACCGCATGCCCCAGCAGCCGCCCGTCGCGGACCAGGCCGACGCCCGTCTCGTCGCAGGACGACTCGATGCCGAGCACGATCGGAGAACCCATCGCGGACCCTTTCTGCACATCACTCGTTGTTGCAACCAGTGTGCAATAAGAATCCCGGAGATGCGCACTCGGCCAAGAACACGCAGCTCAGCGGCCCGACATGAGCCCTGGGGGCGGGGTGCCCGGCGCGCCTCCTCAGCCCTCCGGGCGGAGCAGGCCGCGCTCGTACGCCCTCCTGAGGTGCTGGGGCACCAGATGGGTGGCGCCGTCGACGGTGACGGGGACCAGCGCCGGGGCGGACGCCCGCCACCGGGCGCGGCGGTGACGGGTGTTGCTACGGGACATCCTGCGCTTGGGGACGGCCATGACGGACCTTTCGTCGAAGGGGGGTGTCGAAGAGTTTCGAAGGGGGTTGTCGAAGGGTCGTAGAAGGGGTGGGGTGGGTGTCGTGGGGATCGTGGGGATCAGCGGCCGGAGTACGGCAGCAGGGCCATCTCGCGGGCGTTCTTGATCGCCGCGGCGAGCTGCCGCTGCTGCTGCCGGGTGACCCGGGTGACCCGGCGGCCGCGGATCTTGCCGCGGTCGGAGACGAACTTCCGCAGCAGGTCGGTGTCCTTGTAGTCGATGTAGGTGATCCCGGCCGCGTCGAGCGGGTTGGGACGGTTCTTGCGGGCGGGCGCCAGCTTGCTGGGGCGGGCCATGGGTCCTCCTCGGTACAGGGGTGGGGCGGGGTCAGGTGCAGGGGCGGGGCGGGTCAGAAGGCGGGGTCGAGCAGTTGGTCGAAGCCGGTGGGCCGGGGCCAGGCGGTGGGTCCGGACGCCAGTTCGTCGTCGGTGAGCAGACAGGAGTCGAGCAGCGTGAGCAGCCCCGCCCGGTCGAGGCCGGGGGAGGTGAAGACGAGGTGCTGGCCGCGGTCGCCGTGCTCGGGGTGCCAGTCCAGCGCGGCGGCGGTACGGCGCTCGGCCGGCATCAACTCCCAGGCCGCGTCCGGCAGTGCGGCCATCCACGGCCCGGCGTTCTCCACGCACAGCGCCCCACCGGCGGCCTCCCAGGCGAGCAGGCTGTCGGGCCGGTCCGCGAGCCAGAACCTGCCCCGGCTACGGGCCGCGGCGCAGCACAGATCCTCCAGCGCCGCGAAGAGCCGACCGGCGTGGAAGGGACGGCGGCGCTGCCAGACGAGCGTGCCGATGCCCTGCTCGTCGCAGTCGTGGGGGAGCCGGGCGCAGGCCGGATGCTGTGCGGCGGCGGCCGCCGCCACGTCGAACCCGGCGACCGCGGCCGCCCCCAACTGCCCCGAACCGACGGGGATCTGCCGTGCCAGGGGGTGCAACTGCCGCAGCAGCGCCAGGTCGTCGAGTCCGGTGGCGGGACCCTCGGCCACGGCGAGGACGGGAGCGTACTCCAACTGCCGTGCGAAGGTGTCGCCCACGGTGCGCCGGTCCGCCCGGGCCGCGGCGAGCCCGGCCTCGGCGAGGTCGTCGCCGTTGGACAGCGCGGGCAGGACGAGCGCGGGGTCCACGGCGGTCAGCACATTGGTGAGCCGGAAGGCGCCGTCGCCGTGGGCGGCGATGACCTCCGCCATGCCCCGGGGTTCCACGGAGTCCCACAGCTCGACGACCGCGAGACGGGTCAGGCCGCTGTCGGCCAGCCGCTCGAGCTCGGGGACGAGGTCCTCGCGCAGGGCGCAGCAGGCGCAGTCGTTGACCAGGGGCGTCTCGTCCCAGGCGGTCTCGCCCGTGGCGTCGCGGACGGTACGGCGCACGGTGCCCGCCGGGCCCGCGGACAGGTCATGGTGCAGGGCGACGCTGCCGGGCACCTCGCGCAGCAGCCGCTCGACCGCCTCGCGCCGGGCGTCGGCGTGCAGTCCGGCGACGATCACCACCGGCATCGGTCCTTCGGCGCTCATCGGCGGCCCCCCTCCCGCCCGTAGCGGCGCTCGAAGCGCTCGACGCGCCCGGCGGTGTCCAGCACGCGGGCGGTGCCGGTGTAGAAGGGGTGGCTCGCCGAGGAGATCTCGACGTCGACCACCGGATACGTACGGCCGTCCGTCCACTCGACCGTCTTGTCGCTGGTCATCGTCGAGCGGGTGAGGAAGGCGAAGTCACCGGCCTTGTCGCGGAAGACGACCGGGCGGTAGGCGGGGTGGATTCCTGGCTTCATGGTGTCTCTTCCCTGGTTCGGGGTGAGGGCGGGCGGGTGGCGGCCGGAGCGGTCAGCGTTCCTCGCGGAACTCGACATGGCGTCCGGCCACGGGGTCGAACTTGCGCAGCACCAGCCGGTCCGGGTCGTTCCGGCGGTTCTTGCGGGTCACGTACGTGTAGCCGGTGCCGGCGGTGGAGCGGAGCTTGACGATCGGGCGTACCTCGTTGCGGGCCATGAGGGGTAGCATACGACAATGATTTCCATTACCGATAAGCATCGGTGGCGAGAAAGGCAGCACCACGTATGTCCGCCCACTGCCAACTGACCGGCGCCCAGCCGGTGTTCGGCAAGAAGATCTCCCACTCGCACCGGCGTACCTCGCGCCGGTTCGACCCCAACATCCAGAACAAGCGCTACTGGCTGCCCAGTGAGGGGCGGTACGTCCGGCTGCGGCTGAGCGCGCGGGCCATCAAGGCCGTGGACGCCCTCGGCATCGAGGCCGCCGTCGCCCGGATCCGGGCCCGCGGGGAGCGTGTCTGATGGCGAAGAAGAGCAAGATCGCGAAGAACGAGCAGCGCCGGCGGATCGTGGCCCGTTACGCCCCGCGCCGCGCCGAACTCAAGGCCGTCCTGGCGTCCCCGCGGGCCACGGCCGACGAGAAGACCGCCGCGCGGGCGGAGCTCCGCCGCCAGCCCCGGGACGCGAGCGCGACCCGGGTCCGCAACCGCGACAGCCTGGACGGCCGCCCCCGCGGCCATCTGCGCAGGTTCGGCCTCTCCCGGGTGAACGTGCGGGCGCAGGCGCACGCCGGGTATCTGCCCGGGGTGACGAAGTCCTCCTGGTAGGCGAAGACCTCCGGTAGGCGAAGTCCTCCGGTAGACGAGGTCCTCCGGTAGAAGGAGTCCTTCGGTGGAAAAAGTCCTTCGGTAGGAGAGGGGCTGGGTGGGGGGCGGCGTGTGCGCGGCGTCCCCCACCCCACCGTGACGGCATCCCTCTCCCCGCCGCGCGGGCCTGCGGTGGTCACTCCCTGTAGCAGGGGTTCGCTCTGTGGCAGCTCCGCCGCCGACGGCGTCCTGTCCGGGGCCCCACGTGTTTACCCCGCCCTCTCCTGGACACGCGGCCTGGTGGGAACGGGGTGTCGTACACGAAAGGCAGACCCATGACGGAGATCCGACCCGCCACCACCAGCGATTCCGGCGCACCGGTCGAGAGCGACGAACACTCGCTCACCGTGGGCCCAGAGGGACCGATCCTGCTGCAGGACGCCTATCTGATCGAGCAGATGGCACAGTTCAACCGGGAGCGGATCCCCGAACGCCAGCCGCACGCCAAGGGGAGCGGCGCCTTCGGTCACTTCGAGGTGACGGGCGATGTCAGCGCGTACACGAAGGCGGCCCTGTTCCAGCCCGGCACCCGCACCGACCTGGTCATCCGCTTCTCGACCGTCGCCGGTGAGCGCGGCAGCCCGGACACCTGGCGTGACCCGCGCGGCTTCGCGGTGAAGTTCTACACCAGCGAGGGCAACTACGACATGGTCGGCAACAACACGCCGGTCTTCTTCGTGAAGGACCCGATGAAGTTCCAGCACTTCATCCGCTCCCAGAAGCGCCGCGCGGACAACAACCTGCGCGATCACGACATGCAGTGGGACTTCTGGACGCTCTCCCCGGAGTCGGCCCACCAGGTGACCTGGCTGATGGGGGACCGGGGCATCCCGCGGACCTGGCGCCACATGAACGGATACACCTCCCACGCCTACATGTGGATCAACGCCGCCGGTGAGCGGTTCTGGGTGAAGTACCACTTCAAGACCGATCAGGGGATCGAGTTCTTCACCCAGCACGAGGCCGACCAGATGGCCGCGGCCGACACGGACTACCACACGCGGGACCTCTTCGAGCACATCCGGGACGGTGACTTCCCCAGCTGGAGCCTGTACGTGCAGGTGATGCCGTACGACGAGGCGGCGGGCTACCGGTTCAACCCGTTCGACCTCACCAAGGTGTGGCCGCACGGCGACTACCCGCTCATCCCGGTCGGCCGGATGACGCTCGACCGCAACCCCACGGACAACCACGCCCAGATCGAACAGGCCGCGTTCCAGCCCAACAACTTCGTCCCCGGCATCGGACCGAGCCCGGACCGCATGCTGCTGGCCCGGCTGTTCTCCTACGCGGACGCCCACCGCCACCGCATCGGCGCCAACTACCAGCAACTGCCGGTGAACGCGCCCGTCGTCGACGTCCACACGTACTCCAAGGACGGCGCGATGGCGTACCGGAACACGACCGACCCCGTCTACGCCCCGAACTCCAAGGGCGGCCCCGCGGCGGACACCGAGCGTTACGGGTCCCCGCCCAGCTGGACGGCCGACGGTGAGATCACCCGCGCGGCCTACGTCTCCCATCCCGAGGACGACGACTGGGGGCAGCCCGGGACCCTGGTGCGCGAGGTCATGGACGACGCCGCCCGCGACCGGCTGGTCGACAACGTGGTCGGACATCTCCTCAACGGGGTGACCGAGCCCGTTCTCGAACGCGCCTTTGAATACTGGTCCCGCATCGACGAGACCGTCGGCAAGCGCATCGCCGACGGCGTCCGGGCCAAGGCGGACGAGAAGGACCCCAAGGCCGCCGAACAGGGCAACCCGGCGCGGAGTTCCATGCAGCACAAGGCGTGAGACCTCCGGGCCGGGCGGCTCCCCGACTTCAGCCGGACTGCCCCCGCAGCGCGTTCTCGATGCTGTCGACCACGCCCATGGCGTCGCTGTAGGAGCCGGGCAGGAAGTCGGGGGTGCCGACCACCCGGTGCTTCTTCGCGGCCGGCAGCTCCTTGAACGTCCGCAGCGCGAACAGCTTCTGGATGTCGTTGGCGGGGGAGCCGTCGTTGTTGGTGTAGTAGACGACGTAGTCGGCGTCCTTCAGCAGGTCCGCCCGCTCGTACGACACGGACTTGGTGTCGCCCTTGCCGACCGAGGCGGTGGCGGAGGCGAAGCGCACCCCCAGCCGGGAGAGGATGTCCCCGACGGGCGAGGCGGAGCTGTAGATCCAGTAGTTGCCGCTGTCGAAGCCGCCCTGGATCACGTCCCAGCTGCTGTCGGTCAGCTTCGGGCCGAGGGTCTTGCGCGCCGAGGCGATCCGGTCGTCGTACTTCTGCTTGAGCCGGGCCAGTTGCGCCGTGCCGTTGACGAACTCCGCCGTGTCCCGCGGGTACGCGGACCAGGAGGAGGACTCGCTGAAGGACGCGAACGCGGTCGGCGCGATGGCCGAGAGCCTCTTGTACGCCTTGGCGAGGTAGGGCACGTCGACGCCGACGATCAGGTCCGGCTTGAGCGCGGCGATCTTCTCGTAGTCGAGGTCGGCGCCCGTCGTCACCTTCGCCGCGGCCTTCCAGCGCTTCAGATAGCGCGGCGGGACGTAGTTGGCTCCGCTGTTCTCCACGCCGACGGGCTTGATGCCCAGGTCGAACAGCGACTCGGTGGACCAGGAGTGCACGGAGACGATCCGCAGCGGATGGGCGGGCACGGTCACCTTGCCGTGCGCGGTGGTGACCACCCGGGTCGCGGCGGCCCTGCCGTCCGGGCCGCCGGTGGCGGACGAGGACGCGTCGCAGGCGGTGAGGGCGAGCGCCAGCGCGGCGGCGGCGACGGCCGGGCGCAGCAGACGCGGGCGGGCGGAGCGCCGCCGGGCGGGGGAGGGTACGGAAGTTACGGCGATCATGGTGGATCCAGGGGTGGGAAGCCGGGCCGCGTGGCCGGGGAGGTGGAGGGGGTTCAGGAGGCGGAGTGCGGTCCGACGCCCGCGCGGGCGGAGTGGACACGGGTGGCCAGGCCGTCGAGCAGGACGGTGAAGTTCTCCCAGCTGTAGGCGTACCAGGAGGCCAGTTCGGGCTTCCACAGCTGTCCGGCGCGCACGGCGGGCGTGCGCTTCCACAGCGGGTTGTCCGGCAGCGGGTCGGACACCGCCCACACCAGCAGGTCGGCCGGGAGGGACGGGACGTTCTCCCAACTCAACGCCTGGCTGTAGGTGTTGGCGGAGCCGCCGGGCACCGGTACCAGGCGCATCCCGAGAGCGCTCACCGTCTTCAGCACGGCCCAGGTCTTCGGGTTCATCACGCCGAGGGTGTTCTTGTCGATGCCGAAGACGAAGGCGACCCGCAGCCCGCGGTTGGCGGCGACCGCCTTGCGCAGCCGGGTGCCGGCCTCCTGGTAGCGGGCCTTCGCGGCGTCGTCCGCGAGCCGGGCGCCGAGGCTTCGGGTCAGCCGGTCGGCGGTGCCCACGATCTGCTCGATCGACCGGTACGTGCTCAGCCCGACGACCGGGGCGATCTTGGCGACCTCCGGGAGCTGGGACGCCACCTGGAGGGTGCCGTCCGGCTGCACGGCGTCGATCAGGAGGTCCGGGCGGGCCTGGGCGAGCGCTTCGAGCCGTACGCCCTTGTCCGCCGAGTAGATCTTGGCGACACCGGACCAGTCCGGCCGGACGGCCGGGACGATGCCCTGCCCGGAGTCCGTGGCGGCGACCGGGTGCAGCCCGGCCGCCCACAGCGCGGCGCCGACGGAGTCGGTGAGGAACGCGATCCGCTTCGGCCGCCGGGGCAGTCGTACGGCATGGCCCCGGTCGTCGGTGAAGGACCACGCGGTGCCGCCGGAGCCGCCGTCGGCCGAGGTGGAGTTGCCGGTGCCGCACGCGGAGAGACCGAGGAGAGCGGCCGTTCCCAGTCCGCCGGCGAGCAGCCCGCGCCGGGTCGGGCGCGCGCCGGGGGCGGCGGGCGGCAGGTGCCGGGTGTCGTGGGAACGCTGGGGCATGGCGCTGGGCAGGGCTGGGTGCATGGGTGGGTCCTTGAGATGAGGGTGCGGCTCGCGGGGCCGTCGAGGAGGGGGCGGCGCCAAGGTGGCGGTACGGAGCGGGAGTTCACGAACCCGCGCGGGGTAACGCCTCGCGCGGCGGCGAAAGGAGCGGCCGCGGGCGCCGGTCGGTACGGTCGCCGTTCATGCCCTGCCCGCCCTGTGCCGTCCGACGAGTACCCGGCACAGATAGAGCCCGCCGAGCACTCCGGTCAGCGCGCCGACCGGCAACTCGGTGCCGGGCAGCACCCGTTGGGCGGCGAAGTCGCTCGCCGTCAGCAGCAGGGCGCCCATGAAGGCGGCGGGCACCACCGGCGCGCCGGGGGAGCGGATCAGCCGGCGGCACAGATGCGGGGCGGCCAGCGCGACGAAGGTGATGGGGCCGACCGCGGCGGTGGTGGCCGCGGCGAGGGCGGTGGCGGCCACCGCCAGCACGATCCGGGCGCGCCCCACCGGCACCCCCAGGCCCCGGGCGGTGTCCTCGCCGAGTTCCAGCCAGTGCAGGGCGCGGGCGGCGACGACGGTCACCGGCACCAGTACCGCCAGGGCCCCGGCCAGGGGCGTGACGACGGACCAGCTCGCGGAGTTGAGACTGCCGATGAGCCAGATCTGCGCGTCCTGCGCCTCGTACAGACTGGCCCGGGTCAGCAGATAGGCGGTCAGTGAGGTGAGCATCGCGCTGATGCCGATCCCGATCAGCACGACCCGGTGGCCGACGGCCGGACCCCGGCCCGCCGCGACCAGGCCCACGAGCAGCGCCGTGGCCAGGCCGCCGCCGATCGAGGCGACGGCGGTGGCGGACGGCCCGCCGTGGAAGAGCACGATCTGCACCACGGCACCGCACGCCGCGCCGCTGGTGAAGCCGATGACATCGGGACTGCCCAGCGGATTGCGGGACATGCTCTGGAACACCGCGCCGCTCATCCCGAGCGCGCCACCGGCCAGCAGGGCGCACACCAGCCGCGGCAGCCGCAGACCGACGACGATGAAGGACTCGGCTCCTGAGCCGTGGCCCAGCAGACAGGCGAGCACGTCCGACAGCGGGACGCGGTAGGTGCCGGTGGTCAGACCGAGCACGCCGATCGTGAGGCAGGCGGCGGCCAGCAGCAGGCAGACCACGACGGTGCGCGGCTGCCAGCGCAGCGATATCCGCCCGCCGTTGAGGCGCAGTACACGGCCGCGCAGGACGGTGCCGTGCCGGGCCCCGCCGAGGACGGCCGGGCGGGCAGAGGTTCTGGTGGTCACAGTGCGGCGATCCTGCGGCGGCGGACGAGGGCGATGAAGACGGGCGCTCCGGCGAAGGCCGTCACGATCCCGGCCTGGATCTCGCCGGGCCGGGCGACCAACCGGCCGAGGATGTCGGAGCCGAGCAGCAGACTCGCCCCGAGGACCATGGAGTACGGCATCAGCCAGCGGTGGTCCGGCCCGGTGAACGCCCTGGCCAGATGGGGAACCGCCAGGCCGACGAAGGCGATCGGACCGACCGCGGCCGTCGCCGCCCCGCACAAAAGGGTGACGGCGAGCATCCCGAGGACGCGGGTGCGCCGCACGGCCGTACCGAGCGCACGGGCCGTGTCGTCGCCGAGCGCGAGCGCGTTGAGCGCACCGGACAGGCCGAGGGCCAGCAGCGCGCCCGCGCCGAGGAACGGCAGGGTCCCGGTGAGGACGGACATCGGCTGTCCGGCCAGGGAGCCCACGCCCCAGAAGCGGAACTGGTCGAACACGTCCGGTCGCAGCAGGGTGACGACGGAGATCAGCGCGCTGAGCACGGCGCTGACCGCCGTACCCGCGAGCGCGAGCCGTACCGGTGGCGGCCCGGTCCGGCCGCGCGAGCCGAGCAACTGGACCAGCGCGGCGGCCAGTCCGGCCCCGGCGAACGCGAACCAGACCCGGACGGACGGATCGGCGGTGCGCCACAGCGCGATGGCGACGACCACGGCCGCCGAGGCGCCCATGTTGACGCCGAGGATGCCGGGGTCGGCGAGCGGATTGCGGGTCAGCGCCTGCATCAGCACGCCCGCGAGGCCCAGCGCGGCACCGACGGTGATGCCGAGCAGCGTCCGCGGCAGCCGCAGATCGAGGACGACCGCGCCGTCCACCGAGGCCGGTCCGTGGAACAGCGCGCGCAGCACCTCGCCGGGCGGGATGGCCTTGGCGCCGACCGCGACGCTCACCACGGTGACCAGGAGCAGCAGCGCGCAGGCGAGGAGGAGACCGAGCAGCCGTACGGCGAGCACGGCCGTGCGCGGTCTTCGGTCCGTGTCCCCGGCTCCTGGCACCGTATCGGTGGTGCTGATCGTGGTGGTGCCCATCGTGCTCCTCGGCGACATACCTGCCGATACAAGGAACCGGCGGGGGGAGTTAGCTTAGCCTTACCTAAGAAGGTAGAGGTCCCGCTTCAGGCCCGGCAAGCCGGTCGGACGCCACCTCATGTCGCCGATCCGCCACCCGGGACTCCCCGGTCCGCCGAGCGTGACCCCCTCGACCGGGCGAAATAGGCGGCGGGCGTGGCTCCGGTCACCCGGCGGAACGCGGCCACGAACGCACTGGGTGTCGCGTAGCCCACCCGCTCGGCCACCCGCCCGACGGGCCGCCCCTCGGCGAGATGGGCGAGGGCGGCCTGGAGCCGGGCGTGGGTCCGCCACTGAGTGAACGTCATCCCGGTCCCGGCCAGGAAGAGCCGCAGCAGGGTGCGCTCGCTGGCGCCGACCGCACGCCCCAGTTCACCCGGCCCGCGCCGGTCCGCGGGGTCCTCCAGCAGCAGCGCGGCGGCCGCCCTGGCCCGCGGATCGGTCGGCAGCGGCAGCTCGAACACGGTGGCCTCCGCCGGGCGCAGGACATCCAGGAGCACGGCCTCGGCGTGCGCGCGGCCCGCGGCCGGCAGTTCGCCTGCCAGGTGGTCGATCAGATGCCGGGCGAGCGGCGGGACGGCGAGCACGGTCGGCCGGGTCCAGGCCAGCGGGCAGGTCGCCGGGTCCAGATAGACGCCCTGGAGCACCGACGTCCGCAGCGCCCCGGTGGCGTGCCGGACGCCGCCCGGGATCCACAGCGCCAGATGCGGGGGCAGCACCCAGCAGCGGTCCTGGATGTCGACCATGACCACACCGGTGCTGGCCCAGGCGAGTTGGTGCTCGTCATGGACGTGGTGCTGGAAGGTCTGTCCACGGACCATCTCGAACCGTTCGAGACCGATGGTCTGCTCGTGTGCCATGCCCGGCGTTCCGCTCCTGCTCATATGTGCCCCTGCCCGCTGTCCATGGCCGATGCACGACATACGGTGGCGCCCTGCTGCGTTTACGACAAAAGTAAGGTGACCCTAACGTGGCCGGGTGACCGTTCCCGCCGCCGCCCCTCCCCGCCGCCCCGCCGCCCCGGCTCCCCGTTCCGCCGCCGCACCGGCCCCGGCCGCCTCGCCCGGTGCCCTGCTGTGGTGGTCCCTGGGCAACCGCCGACGGGACCTGCTGCTGGCGTCGGCGCTCTTCAGCACCCACCAACTGGGCGAGGCGCTGGTGCCGGTGCTCGTCGGCGCCACGGTCGGCGAGGCCGTCCGGTCCGCCACGCCCGCCTCGACCCTGCGCTGGCTCGGCCTGCTGGCGCTGGACTTCCTGCTGCTGTCCCTGTCGTACCGCTTCGGCGCGCGGGCTTCGGCGCGCGCCCGGCAGCACACCGAGCACCGGATGCGCATGGTCCTCGCGGAACGCGTGCTGCGCCCGGCCGGTGGGGTACGGCTGGTGCCGGGCGACCTGCTCAGCCGCGCGTCCGGCGACGCCGAGCGGGTGGGCTCCTTCGCCGGTGCCCTCGCGGGCACGGTCGCCGCGGTGGTCGTCCTGCTCGGCTCCACGGTGCTCCTGCTGCGCATCTCCCCCGGACTCGGCGCGCTCGTCGTGGCGGGCACCGCCGGGGTGCTGCTCGCGCAGAACCGCCTCTCCCACGTCCTGCGCCGCACCAGCGGCACCGAGCAGGACCGGCAGGCGCGGGCCACCGCCCTGGCGGAGGAACTCGTGCGAGGACTGCGGGTGCTCAAGGGCATCGGCGCCGAGCGCGCGGTCGCCGCCGACTACGCCCGGGGCAGCCGGGAAGCCGTACGCGCCGCGCGGCGCGCGGTGTCCGCCGAGGGCGCGCTGGTCTCGGTGGGCGTCCTGCTCACCGGGCTCTGTCTGACCGCCGTCGCCGCGGTCGGCGGCGGGCTCGCCCTGGAGGGCCGGATCGGCCTCGGCCGGCTGATCGCGGTGCTCGGCCTCGCCCAGTTCGTGAACGGCCCGATGCGGGTCGTCGGCGCCGCCCACGCACGCTACGTCCGCGCCCTCGCCTCGGCCGCGCGCGTCCAGGAGGTGCTCGGCACGCCACCGGCCGTACCGGAACCCGCGGCGGCCCGGCCCCCGCTGCCGCACGGGAGGCCGGCGGACCCCGAAGCGGACCGCCGTACCCCGGCCCCGCCGGACACCGGACCCGGGGCGTCCTCGGGCAAGGCGCCCGGCACCCTCGGCTTCCGCGGCGTACCGCTGCCGGGCGGGAGCCGGGCCGAGTGGACCGTGCCCGCCGGTGAGATGACCGGCCTCGTGTGCGCCGACCCCGCCGACGCCGACGCCGTCGCCCTGCTGCTGGCCCGCGAGGAGGACCCCGCGAGCGGGCGGATCCTGCTGGACGGCACCGATCTGACGGCGCTCCGGCTCGCCGCGCTCAGAGCGACCGTGCTGGTCAGCCACCACGAACCGGTACTGCTGCCCGGCACCGTCGCCGACAACCTGGCCGCCCTCACCGAGGACACCACCGCCGTGGCCGAGGCCGCCCGGGCCTCCTTCGCCGACGAGGTCGTACGCGCCCTGCCGCACGGCGCGCACACGACGGTCGGCGACCGCGGCGAGACCCTCTCCGGCGGCCAGCGCCAGCGCATCGCCCTGGGGCGCGCCCTCGCCGCCCGGCCGCCCGTGCTGGTCCTGCACGACCCCACCACCGCCGTCGACGCGGCCACGGAGGACGCCGTCGCCGACCGGGTCCGGCGGGTGCGGGAGCGCCGCACCACCCTGGTCATCACGACCAGCCCGGCCTGGCTCGCGCGCTGCGACCGGGTCATCCAAGTGCCCTCGACGGAACGGGTGGTGACGCCATGACGGCCCCGGTGACCGCGACGACGCTGCTCCCCGTCGCCACCGCCCGGCAGACCCGCGCCAGGCTGCGCGCCGCCCTGCGCGGCCGACGGCCCGCGCTGTGGGCGGCCCTCGCCGCGCTCGTCCTCGACAGCGCCCTGACCCTGGCGGGCCCGGTGGCGATCGGCCGGATCACCCAGGCCGTCGCCGACCATCGCGGCCCGGGCGCGCTGGTCGGGCCCGTCCTGATCCTGACCGCCGCCGCCGTGATCGGCGCGCTCACCGCATGGGCCGCCACCGTACTGCTCGCGCGGGTCGTGCTGACGGTGACGGGCCGGCTGCGCGAGGACGCCGTCACCGCGGCGCTCGCCCTGCCCGTGGACGCCGTGGAGGCGGGCGGCACCGGCGACCTGGTCGCCCGGGTCTCCGGCGACACGGAACGGATCGCGGACGCCGCCTCCGGGGCCCTCGGTGACTTCGCCGCGGCGGCGCTCGCAATTCTCGCCGCGCTCGCCGGACTGGCCGCCCTGGACTGGCGGTTCGCCGTCGCCGGGCTCCTCGCGGTGCCCCTCCAGGCGCACACCCTGCGCTGGTATCTGCGCACCTCCCAGCCGCTCTACGCGGCCGGCCGCACCGCCGAGGGCCGCCGCGCCTCGGCACTGCTCGGCGCGTTCACCGCCCTGCCCACCCTGCGCGCCCTGCGTCTTGGACCGGGCCGGTACGCCCGCGTGGAGGCGGCCTCCGAGGCGGCGATGGCGTACGAGTTCCGGGCGACCCGCGCGGCCACCCGCTTCTACGGCCGTCTCAACATCGCCGAGTTCACCGGTCTGAGCGCGGTCCTCCTCGTGGCCTGGGCCCTGGTCCGCACCGGGCGCGCCGATGTGGGGGCCGCGACCACGGCGGCCCTCTTCTTCGTCGGGCTGTTCGACCCGGTCAACACCCTGCTCGGCACCTTCGACACCGTGCAGCAGGCGATCGCCGCGCTCGCCCGGGTCGTCGGCGTCGGCCTCGGCGCGCCGGTGTCCGAACGGCACCCCGATCCTTCGCCTGGCCGCCCTGCGGAGGGGATCGCCGTGCGCGGTGTCCGCCACCGGTACGGGGACGGCCCCGATGTCCTGCACGGCATCGACCTCGACATCCGCCCCGGGCAGCGGCTGGCCGTCGTCGGCGCGACCGGCTCGGGCAAGTCCACCCTGGCGACCCTGATCGCCGGGATGCGCGCGCCGTACGCGGGCGGCGTCACGCTCGACGGCGTCCCCACCGCCGACCTCGCCCGCCCGGGCGAGCCGGGGAAGCGCGGGATCGTCCTGGTCACCCAGGAGCACCACCTCTTCCCCGGGACGGTGGCCGACAACCTCCGCCTCGCGTGCCGTAAGGCGTCGGACGAGCGGATCGCGGCCGCGCTCGCCGTCGTGGACGCGGCCGACTGGATCGCCGCCCTGCCGGACGGGCTCGACACCGCCGTCGGCCGGGGCGGTATCCCACTGACTGCCCGTCAGGTGCAGCAACTCGCCCTCGCCCGCGTGCTGTTGCTCGATCCGGAGGCGGTCGTGCTGGACGAGGCGACGGCCGAGGCCGGCAGCGACATGGCCCAGTCCCTCGACCGGGCCGCCCTGGCGGTGACCGAGGGCCGGACCGCGGTCGTGGTGGCGCACCGGCTCTCCCAGGCGGAGAGCGCCGATGTCGTGGTGGTGATGGAGCACGGCCGGGTGGTCGAACGGGGACGGCCCGGCGAACTGCGGGCCAAGGGCGGCGCCTACGCCCGGCTGTGGGCGTCCTGGACGTACGGCAGATGACCGGTCCGGTCAGACGCCCTCGCGGCGATCGTGCACCCGCCCCAGCTTGCGGCCCACCAGGAGGTAACCGAGCAGCGCGCCGGACGTGTTGAGGATGACGTCGTCCACGTCGAAGGCCCGCCCGGTGACCAGGGCACCCTGGGCCATCTCCACCAGCAGCATCACGGTCGCGGTCAGCAACAGCACCCGCCAGATGCCCCGGGCGCCCGGCGCGAGCACCGGCACCAGTATCCCGAACGGCACGCCCAGCAGGATGTTGCCGCCGATCTGCTTGACGGTGTCCCGCAGATCGGGCTGGTCCAGATAGGCCCGGATGGAGCGGCCCGGACGCAGATTGCTGTGCACCAGGGAGACCGAGGCGGGGGACGGCTCCAGGGTGATCTTGGCCAGGACGACGGCGAAGGCCACCATGAGGACGAAGGCGCACACCATCGCCAGCAGCCGGACCGGCAGGGGCAGAACGTGCCGACGGCGTACGGGCTTTGCCGCCTCGGCGCGCTCCGCCTCGGCGGCCTCACGCGTGCGGTCCGCCTTCGCGCGCCGGAGGGCGCCGCGGCCCCATCGCGCCCGCGCCTTCGCGAGGGGACTTCTCCGGGGCGCGCGGCCGGGCGAGGCCGTGCGTGTGAACAGAGCGGTGCGGGCCATCGGTCCTCCAGTCGTCAACGACCCTGAAACGAAAGGCGGTCACCCGTAGGAGACGTGTACGTCCTTGAAGCCGAGGGAGTGCAGCAGGCCCTCCAGCATGTCCGTGGTGTTGGTCTCGGCCCGCGCGGTCAGTCCGCTGCCCTTGGCCGCCTCGCCGATGTGGGACACGGCGAGCTTCTGCACGGCGTGCTCGCTGTCGGGGTTGTCCGAGAACAGGTCGCCCAGGCGGTCGAGCAGCCCGCGCTGCTTGGAGACGGCGTAGGAGTGGTCGGCGTCCAGGGCCGGCTTCCCCAGTCGCGCGTGCGGGAGCCGCAAGGTGGCCGAGGTGCGGTCCTTGTTCACCGTCACGTCCTTGTCGCCGACCTTACCGAGGTCCACGTACGCCTCCACGGTGCCGGCGCCGACGTACAGCGTGCGGGTGCCGCGGATCGCGTCCGGCAGGTACTTGGCGTCCTTCTCCAGGTCGACGACCACCTGGAAGTTGCCCGAGGCCGCGTCGTAACGGCTCATGTCGTCGATGGACTTGAGGAGAGCGGGACCCGAGCGGTCGTGCGTCTGGGTGCCGAGCAGATCCTTGATGCCCGGGAGCACGGCCAGTCTGATCCCGGCGAACAGCACCGCGAGCACCAGCACGAAGGCGGCCACCACCTTCGCCCAGCCGGGCATCCGTCGGGGCGGGCGCTTGAGGTCGGTCGACATCCGGCACCCCTCCTTCCTGGTGTCCGGATGCCCCCCGAAGCCCGTAACAGACACCGGAGTTGGCACAGGGGGCCACTCCGGCCCCGGGCGGAGGGACCCCGGCCGCGGCGACCGGCAGCCGATGGCTTACTCTCCCCTTTTCCAGAATCACAGGGGGGCATGACGCGGATGAGGCGTGCGCACAGACGGCTGACGGCGGCCGTGGTGACCGGTCTGCTCGGTGCGGCCGTGGTGAGTTGCGGGCCCGGACACCAGGGGGCCGCGGACGGTGGCGGGCCGCGGCAGGGGAGTGGTGTCGGGGGTCGTTCGACGAGCCGGACCGAGGCCGAGTACCCGGGGCTGGCCGACGTGCCCGAGAAGGTGGAGCCGGACGGCTCGACCGTTCTGGTGGGCGACCCCCGGGCAAGGATGACCGTGCGCCTCTACGAAGACCCGCGATGCCCGGTCTGCGAGGAGTTCGAGACCTCGGGCGGGGGCCCGGTCCTGACCAAGTGGGTGCTGCGGCACAAGGCCAAGGTCGAGTACACGATGGCGTCGTTCCTGGATCCGCGGCTGGGCGGAGACGGGTCGAAGAAGGCGGTCAACGCGCTGCGCGCGGCACTGGAGAGGGGGAAGTTCGCCGAGTACCACGCCGTCCTCTACCGGAACCAGCCCGCCGAGGAGGTGGACGGGTTCACCGACGCGCGCCTGCTGCAACTGGCGGGCAAGGTCAAGGGGTTGCGGAGCCCCTCCTTCGACGCCGCGGTGCGGTCCATGAAGTACCGGGGCTTCGTGAACTCCGCCGAGAGCGCCTACGCCGCCGCCGGCCGCGGCGCCGGGCACGCCGGGCCGGGCACACCGACGGCCGTGGTGAACGGGTATCAGATCCCCGTCGAGTCCAACGGGATGCTGTTCGACCCGGAGGTCTTCGACACATTCCTGACACGGGCGGACGGCCCGTCCGCGTAAGCCGCGAAAGCGCCCGGCGGCCGGTCCGTTCACCGGCCGCCGGGCGCCTCGTGGGACGTCCCCGAGGTCACAGGTCCGTCGCCTTCTTGGCCGCCGTCTTACCGGGGTTGGTGAGCACCAGTCCCATGCGGTCGATCTGCACCAGCGGCTTGTTCCCCACATGGTCCTTCGAGGTCAGGAGGGCGAACGCCGCGTCGAACTGCTCCTCCGTGAGCTGGAGCCGGCCGACCGCGTCGGACTTCTCGCCCGGGATCCGGAACTTGGGCGCGGCCTTGAGGGCCGCCATCACGGCCCGTGCGACCGGGTCGGTCTTCCACGCGGGAACCGCCGCCTCCTCCATCGCCTGGGCGGGCTGCGCGTCCGCCGCCGACGGCCCGTTGACCGGACCGGGGAGCGCGGGCGGATCGAGTTTCAGCTCCTCGGCCTTCTTCCAGTACCGCGCCGACTCCTCCTCGTGGTTCTTGCGGAACCTGTCGAGCGTGTCGGCGATCAGCTGGGAGTAGTCCTGGCCCGTCGCCGGGTTGCGCGGCGCCTTGTAGGGGTCGTAGGCGACACCGAAGTTGGCGGCCATGTCCATCACGAAGTGATAGCGGTGGATGTCCGTGAGATCGCGCCGGTAGTCCGTGTACCACAGGGCCAGCAGCGAATAGGCGATGGCCTCCTTGACCGCCGGGTCCGCACCGGTCGTGTCGGCCAGCTTCATCAGCTTGCCCGTCGTCCGCGAGGGCCCCAGCGACACCGGGTAGCCGAGCCGACCGGCGGTCCGCACCTGGTCGTTGAGCTGGTTCGGCGTCGCCATGGCCCCCCGGAACGTGTTGGCGACGGGCGTCCGCTCCAGATCGTCGACGCTCCCGCCCGCCCCGTCGCCCAGCGCCCAGGAGGGCGAGTTCCGCGGACCCGCGAGCTTCGCCGCGTCCTTGAGCACGTATCCCTTGAACTGCTCCTCGGAGACCGTGACATGCTGTTTGAGTTCCTTGATGTCGTAGAGGATCTCGGCGATGTCATGGATGGCACTGATGAGCGTGGCGAAGCCCTGCGCCTCGGGGTTGCCGAGGATCCCGTCCAGCGTCTTCTCGCCGAACTCGATGTACGGCAGGTAGAGCCGCCGCACCGGCGCCAGTTCCGCCACGGTCTTCGAGAGCATGTCGCCCAGTTTCGTCACCTGGGTCCGCTGCTCCCCGAGCCAGGGCCGCAGGGCGTTCGCGACGTACCCGGCCAGCACGCCCTTGATCTGCGCGTCGACGGCCACGTCATCGGAGATCGCCTTCTCCACGTCGGCGACCGGCAGGGCGTTGACCCGGTCGAGGACGGCGGAGGCCGCCTCGTCCATCGTCGCGTACGAGCGGGCGAGCGCGTCCCGCGGGCCGCGCTCGCCCTTCGCGGTGGCCTGGGGGGTGGACTGCTTCGGGGCGGTGATCCACTCGTCGAGCACCTTCATGATCGCCGGCTTGTTCCCCGTGTCCTCCCAGGCGCTGATCAGCTCCGGGTCCGTGAGCTCCGCCCGTATCGCCGCGTACGCGGGCTCCGCCGCCTTCGCCTCGCCCTTCTGCCCGAGGACCAGCAGCCGCTGGACGGCGGGCCGCCCGGCCGGCGTCACCCCGGAGGCGTCCGCCGGTCCGTGCGCCGCCGCGCCGCCCGGTGATCCGCGCAGCACCCGGTGCGCGGTCGCCTCCGCCTCCCGCTCGAAGCGGTCCGACGGATCGGACACCCGCAGCCCGTCGCCCGTCTCGGTGCCCGCGACCGGCCCTCGGCGCTGCTGGATGACATGGGTCAGCTCGTGCGCGAGGGTGTGGCGGTCCCCGCCGCCGTCGCCGATGACGATGTGGTTGCCCGAGGTGTAGGCACGCGCCCCGATGGCCGCCGCGGACGCCCGGGCCCGGGCGTCACTGTGCACACGGACGTCGGAGAAGTCCGCGCCCAGCCGCGCCTCCATGTCCGTCCGCACGCCCTCGTCCAGCGGCCGGCCCCCGGCGCGCAGGACGTCGTGGACGGCGGACCTCTGCACCTCGGCCCCACCGGCCCGGCGGAGCATCTGCACGACCGCCGCGTTGCCGACCGCGGCCTGGAGCCCGAGCAGCCCGCCCGGCCGGGTGTCCGGGGCGGAGTCCGCTCTGCGGGAAGAGGTACGGTCCCTGCCGATCCCGGTGGCTTTGGCGTCCTCGTGATCGCGCAAGGGGTCTCTCCTCCAAGATGTGTTGATCAACTTCTTTCTGGATACGTGTTCGGGAGCGTCGGCGCCAGGTACGAACGGGCAGGATGAGCGGCCCCTGCGGGCAACACGGCGGGGCCTCGGACCACCGGGTGGTCCGCCCCGCCGCCGGGGCGGACGCTTAGCAATGGGCCTCGTGGGAAGTCGGGGGGCACAACTCGCCTCCGGGGGACTGATGGGGCGGGGCGGTTTCCGGGCGCGGTTGCCGGCGTTCGGCCGTCACCTAGGAGAGCGCGTGACCGTTCGTATCGGAGTGGAAGAGGAATTCCACATCGTCGAGGTGGAGACGGGCCGGCTCGCCCCCCGGGCCGATGCCGTGCTGAAGGGTCTCCCCGGGCACGCCTTCACGACCGAGTTGCAGCAGGCGGCCGTGGAGACGAACAGTGGTGTGCATGAGACTCTCGCCGACCTGTACGACGATGTGACCAGCGCCAGACGCCGGCTCGACGCCGCGGCGAGCGCACACGGACTGGCCGTCGTGGCCGCCGGTACCGTGCCGCTGGCCCGCGCCGACGACACCCGCCCCACCCCCGGGCGCCGATATCGCCGTATGGTCGACGACTACCGCATGGTCGCCGACGAGCAGCTGATCTGCGGGACCCATGTCCATGTCGACGTCCCCGACCGGGACCTGGCCGTGCGCGTCATGTGCGAGGTGTCCCCGTGGCTGCACGCGCTGCTGGCCCTCTCCGCCAGTTCCCCCTTCTGGGCGAACGCCGACACCGGGTACGCCAGCTGGCGGACCATGGTCTGGCAGCGCTGGCCCACCGCGGGCCCGCCCGGCTGCTTCGCCGACGCCGCCGAGTACGACGCGGTGGTGCAGGGCCTGGTCCGCTCCGGCGTGATCAGCGACGTGGGGATGATCTACTACGACATCCGGCCCTCCGCCCACCAGCAGACCCTTGAACTGCGCATCTGCGACGCCTGTCCCCGCGCGGAGACGGTCGTACTGATCGCCGGGCTCTTCCGCGCCCTGGTGACCGACGCCCGCGCGCGACTGGCCGCGGCGCGGCCGCCCGGCTGCCCGGGCCGCCACGAATGGCTGCGCGCCGGACGGCAGGTGACAGGGCGTCCGACGGTGCCAGGAAGCGGTGGCGGTTCCGGCGCCGCCGCCTGGCGGGCCGCGCGGTCGGGCCTGGAGGGTGCCCTGATCGACCCCGGCACCCGGCGCGAGGCACCCGCGGCCCAGGTCGTCCGGGGGCTGCTGGGGCGGGTACGCCCGGCGCTGGAGGCCGCCGGGGACTGGCCCACCGTCCGGGGCCTGGCCGAACGCGCGCTCGCGGACGGCAGCGCCGCCCACCGCATCCGCCGTACGGCCCACCACGACGACCTGCTGGCCTGCACGGATCTGGCGATCGCGGAGACCCGGGGCGAGGAGCGCCCGCGCCCACGGCGCCCCGCCCCCGCCCGCCGGGTCGCCTCCCCGGGGCAGGCCGCCGCCTAGCCGCAGCGGTCCGGGCCGCACCGCACCCGAGCGCGGAGAGAGGACGGAAGAGGGCACACGCAGAACGTCGGTACCACCCGGACACCCCCTCGTCGCGAAGGAGAGACATCCCCGTGTCGACCAGCCCCGGCCACATGCCGGTGCGCGGCCTCCCGCGCACCTCACCGCCGCACTCGCCGTACCCGTCGTACGCGTCGTACGCGTCGCGCCCCCCGCGCGACCCCTCCGCGCACCGGGGAGGTGGTCGCGGATGTGCGGCCTGAGCGGGGAGATGCGCTTCGACGGCACCCGGCCCGATCTGGCGGTCGTGCAGCGGATGAGCGACCGGCTCGCCCCCCGGGGCCCCGACGGGCAGGGGGTCTGGACGCGGGACGCCGTGGCCCTGGGGCACCGCCGTCTGAAGATCATCGACCTCTCCGAGCGCGGGGCCCAGCCGCTGACCGACACCACGGGAGAGGTCACCGGCGTCTTCAACGGGTGCATCTACAACTACCGGGAGCTGCGGGCGGAGCTGGTCGCCCTCGGCCACCGGTTCCGGTCCACCTCCGACACCGAGGTCGTCCTCACGGCGTACCGGCAGTGGGGCACCGCCTGTGTCGACCACTTCCACGGCATGTTCGCGATCGCCCTGGTCGAACACCGGAGCGGCCGTCTGATCCTGATCCGCGACCGGCTCGGCATCAAGCCCCTCTACCTGGCGCGGACCGCCGGGCGGCTGCGCTTCGCCTCCTCGCTGCCCGCGCTGCTCGCGGCCGGCGACGTCGACACCTCGCTGGACCCGGCCGCCCTGCACCAGTACCTCAGCTGGCACGCGACCGTGGCCGCGCCGCGCACCGTGCTGGCGGGGGTGCGCAAGCTCCCCCCGGCCACCGTGCGGGTCGTGGAGCCGGACGGCACCCACCGGGACCACCGCTACTGGCAGCCGTCGTACACCCGCCGCCCCGAGCACCTCGGCATGAACGCCGCCGAGTGGCGGGACGCGGTGCTGGACGCGCTGCGCACCGCCGTGCAGCGGCGCATGGTCGCGGACGTCCCGGTCGGTGTCCTGCTGTCCGGGGGACTGGACTCCAGCCTGATCGTGGCCCTGCTGGCGGACGAGGGGCAGCGGGACCTGGCGACGTTCAGCGTGGGCTTCGAGGCGGAGGCCGGTGACGCGGGGGACGAGTTCTGGTACTCCGACCTGGTGGCCCGGGAGTTCGCCACCGACCACCATCAGCTGCTGGTCCCCTCGCGGCGCGTGTCGACGGCCCTGGACCGGGCGGTCGCGGCGATGAGCGAGCCCATGATGAGCCACGACGTGGTCGCCTTCCATCTGCTGTCCGAGCAGGTCTCGCGAAGCGTCAAGGTCGTCCAGAGCGGGCAGGGCGCCGACGAGGTCTTCGCCGGTTACCACTGGTACCCCCGGCTGGCCGACGCGGCCCGCGAGGAGGAGCCGCAGCGGTACGCCGAGACCTACTTCGACCGGCCGCACCAGGACCTCGCCGCCATCCTGCGCCCGGAGATGCTGCCCGAGGACGACGTGTCCGGCCGGTTCGTACGGGAGCACATGGCGGCGCCCGGGGCCGAGACGGCACTCGACGCCGCCCTGCGCCTGGACACCCACGTCATGCTGGCGGACGACCCGGTCAAGCGGGTCGACAACATGACCATGGACTGGGGCCTGGAGGCCCGGGTGCCGTTCCTCGATCACGAGTTGGTCGAACTGGCGGCCGCATGCCCGCCGGAGCTGAAGCTGGCCGACGGCGGCAAGGGCGTCCTGAAGGAGGCCGGCCGCAAACTCCTGCCGCCCGAGGTGGTCGACCGCCCCAAGGGCTACTTCCCCGTCCCGGCGATCACCCATATGGCCGGACCCGTGCTGGAAAAGGTGCGCGACGCGCTCAGCGCCCCCGAGGCGAAACGGCGCGGCGTCTTCCAGGACTCCTACGTCAGCGCGCTCCTCGCCGCCCCCGACCGACACCGCACCAAGCGCGGAGCGAACGCGCTGTGGCAAGTGGCTTTGCTGGAGATATGGCTTCAAACGCACGGAATCTGACCGCAGCGGACACGACCGCACGGGATCCGGCCGCGGCGTCCGTCGCGGAGCGCCCGCCCGACGCCGGCACGGCCGGTGCCGGACGGCCCGCCGCCGCGCGCCCGGCGGGCTCCGACGGCCTGACCGCCGCCTTCGCCGCGCCCGCCCGCATCCCGCTGCCGGACGCCTCCGGGCCCCGCGACGCGCCGACGCGGCTGATCGCGCACGGCTGCTGGTACCCCTCGGCCGACCCGTCCGGCACCCGGCTCGCCTTCATCTGCGACCGGGGCGGCGTACCGCAGCTGTGGACGGGCCCCGCCGACGGGGAGCCCGTACGACTGCTCGACGACGGTCCGGACCCGGTACGGGAGGTGTCCTGGTCGCCCGACGGCCGCTGGATCGCCTACACCACGGCGCCCGGCGGCGGTGAGCACACCCGGGTGCTGTGCGTCCGCCCCGACGGCGGCGACCGGCAGATCCTGGCCGGCGCCGAACCGGGCAGCTCCGCCCATCTGGGCTGCTGGGCGCACGACGGATCGGCGGTCACGGTCACCGTCGCGGTCCCCACCGGGCCGCCCGCCCCGCCGTCCCCGTCCGGTGCGGACACCACTTCCGGCGACGGCCCGTCCGGCCCCGGCACCGGCCGTGGCCTGGGCCTCGACCTCGGCCTCCTCGACGGTCGTCTGCCCGAGCACTGGCGGGGTCGCGCGGGCGAGACGGAACTGCTCGGCCCGGCCCCCCACACGGACCGCGGCCCGGCCCTGGCGTCGCCCGCCGGCACACTGGAGACGACGCCGATCGGCGCCCCGGGCGGGACCCTCCCGGCCACCGGCTTCGGCGACGGGCTGTCGGCGTATCTGGTCGACCCCGACGGAGCCGCCGCCCCCGTCCTGATCGCCGCCGTGCGGGACGCGGCGACGCTGCGCGTGTGCGACCTCAGCCGCGACGGGGCGCTCGCCCTGCTGCGCCGGGGACCGCGCGGCCGCCGCGAGGCGGTCGTGCTGCGCACCGCGGACCATGTGACGACCTGTGTGATGCCGGTGGCCGACGGGGACCCCTGGATCGGCAGCTTCTCCCCCCGAGCGGACGTCCTCCGGCTGCGCAGCAACGCCCACCGGGAGTTCGCGGTCCTGCTCACCGCCGAACTCGGCCCGGACGGAAGCCCGCTCGGCTGGTCGACCGTCGCCGCGCGCGAGGGCAGCGACCTGGAACTGCTGCGGTACACCCGGGACGGCGCCACCGCCGTGCTCGCCTGGAACGTCCGGGGCATGAGCGACGTGGAGATCCTGGACACGGAGACGGACACGGGCACGGAGGGGGAGAGGGAGACGGAGGGGGAGAGGGAGATGGGGACGGGGGCGGACGCCCGGCCGGACGGGGGGAGCGGTGCCGCGTCCCGGCACATCTCCCTGCCCCACGAGGTCGTCACCCGCGTCACGGAGGCCAACTCCCGTCTTGTGCTGGCCCTTTCGGGATCCCGCCGCCGCCCCGGCATCTGGTGGCTGCCCGACGGCGCCACCCCGGTCCGCACCCCCTGGTCCTCCCGGGACGAGGACGCCGTGCCGCCCGGCCGCCCGCCCGTACGACCGGTCCCGCTGCGCCCCACCGCCCGCGACGGGCTGCCGTTGAACGGCTGGTACTACCGCGCACCGGGGCGCGCGCCCGGCGAACCGGCGCCCTGCGTCATCCATCTGCACGGCGGCCCCGAGGACCAGGAACGCCCCGTCCTCAACCCGCTCTACCACGAGATCCTCGGGCGGGGACTGGACATCTTCGCGCCCGATGTACGCGGATCCTCCGGCTACGGCCGGTCGTTCGTCGACGCCGACCTCGGCAGGGGCCGGTTCGCCGCCCTCGACGACGTGGCGGACTGCACCGCCCACGCCGTACTGGCCGGTCCGGCCGACCCGTCCCGGCTCGCGGTGATGGGCCGTTCGTACGGCGGCTACCTCACCTTCGCCTCCCTGGTCTGGCACCCGGACCTCTTCCGCACCGGCGTCGCGGTGTGCGGCATGTCGGACCTGGCGACGTTCTTCGAGGGCACCGAGCCCTGGCTCGCCCAGTCGGCGGCCCACAAGTACGGCCACCCCGAACGCGACCGCGAACTGCTGCGGGAGCTGTCGCCGATGACCCGTATCGACGCGCTGCGGGCACCGGTGTTCGCGGTGCACGGGGAGCACGACACCAATGTGCCGCCGGGGGAGTCGGAGCAGTTCGTACGGGCGGCACGCGAGCGCGGGGTGCCCGCCGAACTCCTCACCCTGCGCGAGGAAGGACACGACTTCCTCCGCGCCGACAATCGCCGGCTCTTCCGCCGCGCCGCCGCCGACTGGCTGCAACGGCACCTGAACGGCTGAGGAGTTGGCGGCCGGCCGGCTACGACTCCCCTTCTACCGGCGCGGATCCCAGGGGCTCGGGCCCGTTCCCTCGCGCCATGCCTCCAGTTCCTGTCCGTCCACGCAGACGATGCCGCACTGCCGCGCGTAGTCGAGCGCGGGCGTGGTGAACTCGCTGGTGGTGACGACCGCCGCGACGTCGGCCTCGTGGATGGTGAAACAGGTGCCGCCGAAGCGCTGCATGTCCTGCGAGCCCACCTTGTTCGTCTCGCCGTACTGCTTGCACTGGATGACCACCCGCAGGCCCTCCGCCGTGACCGCGACGACGTCCGCCCCCAGATCACCGGCGCCGCCCACCACCTCCACCTCGCCGCAGCCCTCCCGGACGCACAGTTCGGCGATGGCCTCCTCGAAACCGTCGGGGTCCAACTCGGCATAGGCGTCAGGGGAGTCGAGGAGAAGCGTGGGCTCCTCACCGTCCCCGCCGGGCACGGCGGTCGTGGTCGGCAGCACGTCCGTGGGGAGACATTCCCCGGCGTCCGGTACGGCGGTCTCGTGCGCCGTCGTGAGATCGAGACTGCCGGACGCCGCCTCGGCCCCCTCCTCCAGCGCGCGGGCGGCTCGCCTCGCGTACCTCCCGGCGGACAGCCTCCCGCGACCCGGCCGCCAGAGCAGGACCCCGGCGACCGCGAGCACGGCCAGGACGGCGGCCCACAGCGGACGACGCTCGACGACACCCGCCGCCAGACGCACCACCAGCGCCAGCAGGCACAGGACGACCGCGAGCAGGACGAAGAACCAGGTGGTCGTCCGCAGATCGAACCGCCGGTCTCGGCCCACACGCCGCAGAGGGCGCACCGGTATCGTCATCTGGCTCTCTTTCGGGCAGGGAACGGAGATCGAAGACATACGGATGCCCGAGAGTGCCGACCGCGCTACGGCTCCCGGGCTTGGTCAAGCGGCCAGTGCCCGGGTCCCCTTGGCGGCCGTGCGGCGGTTCGCCCGGAGCCGGTCCAGGAGCGTGTCGGCCGCGGCGAGCGCCTCGTCCACCGTCCGGGTGCCGGTCATCGCGCGGAGCGCGGCGGAGGTGTCCTCCAGCTCACGGCTCGAACGGCCGGTGGGCTGGAGATCATGACGGAAGCGGGCCTCCGCGAACCGGGCGAGCAGCGCGCGCACTTCCTTCTCGGCGGGCAGCGACACGGCGAGGTCCTCCCTGACCTGACGGTGGATGGGGAAGCTTCTTCCCCCGGCCTCCCGTCTGCCCCCGCCGGGTCACCACATGCCCCCTCCGGTTGAATTTCCGCACGTCATCGCGCCGACCGGCCGGCCGCCGTCCGCACATCACCGCCCCGGGCGCGCAGCCGCACGCCCGCCTCGCCGAGCAGACGGTGCACGAAGCCGTACGACCGGCCGTGCGCCTCGGCGATGGCGCGGATCGACCGCCCCTGCCGGTACTCCCCGGCGAAGGCGTCGGCCAGCTCCTCGCGCGCGCCGCCCGTGATCCACTGTCCCTTGTTCACGATGATCTCCTTCTCGTCATGTCGAGACGTGATCACCGATTGCCCCCGCCGCCGCGGCCCATGCACCCGAGCCGCAGGGCGCCAACGGGTATGTCAGTCGGTGGGGTTGAGTTCCGTGTACACCAACTCCACCAGTTCCTCGGCCTCATGGGTGCGGGGATCGCCGGAGACGCGGTAGTAGCCGCCCAGGGTGGCGATCACGTCCGACTGCGAGTCGTCGTACTCGTGGCCGCGGTCGCCCTGTTCCCCGGCGGTCCCGGAGCCGGTCGTCCGCCACCACCACACCCGGCTCCTGATCTCGTCCTTCGACAGGCCCCCTTCCAGGGTGATGTCCCGGCCCTGGACCTTCCCCGTGATCCTCGCTGAGTTCGCGTCGCTGGCCATCCGCCATGGCTCCTTTCGCCGAAGGGGGACGCGCGCGGTGCCGCGTCCCGATCTCGGCTGCGGATACCCCAAGACGTCCGCTTTCCACGGTTCCGGCAGGTCAATGGCTTGAACTGGTGAAGGGGGCACAGGCGTTGACGGACGTCAGTGCGCGGTCCAGCCGCCGTCCAGGGGGATCGAGGCGCCGGTCAGATGGGCGCTGCGTTCCGCGCACAGCCACAGGGCCGCCTCGGCGACCTCCACCGGCTCGATCAGCCGCTTGATCGCGGTGCGGGCCAGGAACACCTGGTCCAGCACCTCTGCCGCCGGGATGCCGTGGGCGCGGGCCTGGTCGGCGATCTGTCGCTCCACCAGGGGCGTGCGGACGTACCCGGGGTTGAGGCAGTTGCTGGTCACCCCGTGCGCGGCGCCCTCCAGGGCGACCACCTTGCTCAGCCCCTCCAGTGCGTGCTTCGCCGTGACGTACGCCGACTTGTACGCGCTGGCCCGCAGCCCGTGCACCGAGGAGATGTTCACCACCCGGCCCCACGCCCCCGCGTACATATGGGGCAGGGTGCGGCGCAGGATGCGGAACGGCGCCTCCACCATGACCCGTTGGATCAGCGTGAAGCGGTCCGGGGGGAACTCGTGGAGCGGCGCGATGTGTTGCAGGCCCGCGTTGTTGACCACGATGTCCGCGTCGCTGGGCAACGCGTCGACTTCCTCGGCCTCGGAGAGGTCGGCCACCACGGCGATGCCGCCGATCGCCCCGGCCACCTCCTCGGCCGCCTCGGCTACCCGGTCCACCACATAGACCTCGGCACCGGCCGCGGCGAAGCCCTCCGCGCAGGCCCGGCCGATCCCGCTGGCCGCCCCGGTGACCAGAGCCTTGCGGCCGGCGAGGAACCGGGTCGAGACCGGTCCGGCCGCGGCGGCACCGGGCCCGGGATGCTGGGGCGTCTTGGCACTGTCCATGGTCGAACACCGTAGGGAGGAACCCCTGGCGGAGACACATGGATCACCGACACATTTCCGCACCTCGGGATGGGCGCCACCACCATGCGCCGACGACCCGACGGCACCGGGGACAGCCCCACCTGCCCCACCGGCCCAGCGCGGTCCGGCCCGCCGTATGCCACAGCGCCCCGGCCCGCACCATGGCCGCGCGAGCCACGCCGGGCGCCGCCGCCCTGGCCGCCACGCACATGGCGCGCCCGGACCGGCGGTCGTACGTTCCGCTTCCAGCAGTCCGGTACGACGACTTCCAGCAGCCCGGTACGACGCCGCGCCCGGCGCCGCCGCGCCCCCCACCCTCACTCATCGGAGTCGCACCATGCCCCACACCCCCTGGCGCGGATTCCTCCGGCGCACCGCACAGGCCGCCGTGCCGGTCCTGCTCGCCGCGGGCCTGACCGCCCTCACCCCCCTCGCCGCCGACGCGGCGGCCACCGGCACCCTCCAGCAGGTCACCGGCTTCGGCTCGAACCCCGGCAACCTGGCGATGTACGCGTACGCGCCGTCCGACCTGCCCACCGGCGCGCCCCTGGTCGTGGCGCTGCACGGGTGCGGCCAGTCGGCGAGCGACTACCACACGCACTCCGGCTGGCAGAAGTTCGCCGACCAATGGGGTTTCGCCGTGGTCTACCCGCAGACCAGCACGGCCAACAACAGCCTGTCCTGCTTCAGTTGGTTCGACTCGGCCAAGGACGCGCGGGGCAAGGGCGAGGCGGCCTCGATCGTCCAGATGGCCGACACCGCGGCGGCGCGGTACGGCTCGGACCGCGCCCGTGTCTTCGTCACCGGCCTGTCCGCGGGCGGCGGCATGACCGCGGATCTGCTCGCCGACTACCCGGACGTGTTCGCGGGCGGCTCCGTGGACTCCGGCCCGCCCGCGCAGTGCGCCACCACCCTGACCGGGGCCTCGGGCTGCCAGTACGGGAGCCAGAACCTCACCCCTGAGCAGTGGGGCGACAAGGTCCGCGATTCCGCTCCGGGTCACTCGGGGCCGTGGCCGCGGGTCGCCGTCTGGCAGGGGACCGCCGACACCACCGTCGTCCCGGTCAACGGCACCGAGCTGCGCGACCAGTGGACCGATGTCTGGGGCATCGGCCAGACCGCCTCCAGTACCCGGAGCCTGCCCGGGGGTACCACCGAGAGCCTCTACGACGACGGCACCGGCAGACCCGCGGTCGCCCTGTTCTCCGTCTCCGGCATGACACACGGCCTCGCCGTGGACCCCGGCTCCGGCGCCGACCAGTGCGGCAGCACCGGGGCGTACTACCTCGCCACCATCTGCTCCAGCTACTACACCGCCAAGTTCTGGGGATTGGACGGCGGCGCCGGGCAAGGGGGCGGCACCGGTTCACTGCCCGCGCCGACCGGGCTCACGGTGACCGGCACCACCGACACCGGCGCCTCGCTGTCCTGGAACGCCGTCAGCGGCGCCGCCTCGTACGCCGTCTACCGCGAGGGCACGAAGACCGGCACCACGACCGGCAGCACGTACACCGACACCGGTCTGACCGCCGCCACCGCCTACCACTACACCGTCGCCGCCGTCGACTCCTCCGGCGCCGCCGGTGCGCCCTCTGCCTCGGTCACCGCCACCACGACCGGATCCGCGCCCAAGTGCTACACCGACAACAACTACAACCAGGTACAGGCCGGACGCGCCCACCAGAGCGGCGGCTACACCTACGCCAACGGCTCGAACCAGAACATGGGCCTCTACAACGTCGCCATCACCCACACCCTGAAGGAGACCCCTACGGGCTACTTCGTCATCGCCGACTCCGGCTGCTGAACCGGGCCCCGGCCGACCCGAGCCGTACCCGCCGAATTGTTTCGCGCCGCCTGCCGTGTGCAACGGCAACATGTCGACCTCATGGCACCAACGGGCAAAGCCTGGTGCCACGGTGACGCCCGGGACCAAGCTGACGTGTGCATATCCATGCAGCCCTTCCGTACCCCGAGAAAGCGTCACCGCGCATGCATTCGCCCTGTCTCCCCGGTGCTCCAGCAGCACGCGTCCCGTGTGTGGCGAGGAGGTGCCGCGCATGGTGCGCTATGTGATGCGCAAGGCGGCTGGCTGGCTCCTGATGATCGTGGTGGCGACCAACGCCACCTATTTCCTGGCCAGTTGGTTCCTGGATCCGCGCTCCAACTTCAAGGAGCTGCGGCCCGTGCGCAGCGAGGCACAGATCGACCGGGCCCTCGCGCCGTACGACCTTGACCCCCGGGTGCCGTTGGTGCACCGCTGGTGGGACTGGCTGACCTCGGTGCTCCTGCACTTCGACTGGGGAAAGTCCCCCACCGGCGTCTCCGTCAACGGAGAGGTGGGCTACCGGGCCCTGGTCAGCGCGGAGTTGGTGGTCGTCGCGACCGTGCTGTCCGTGGTGGTCGGCGTCGCGCTCGGCGTCTACACCGCCGCGCGCCAGTACGGCTGGGCCGACCGGGTCTCCCAGGCGGTGTCCATCGTGGTGTTCAACGTCCCCACGTCCGTCGCCGCCCTCGCCGTGGTCTTCGTCGCCATCTGGCTGAACCAGCACGCCGGACTGCACTTCCTCTATGTCGCGGGCGAGAACTCCCCGGGCGTCGACGGGCTGTTCCCCACGATCCTCGACCGCCTCCTGCATCTGATCCTGCCGACCCTGACACTCACCCTGATGGGATATGTCGGCTACCACCTGACCCAGCGTTCGCTGCTGCTCGACACGCTCAACTCCGACTTCGTGCGCACCGCCCAGGCCACCGGGCTCACCCGCGCCCAGGCCATCCGCAGGCACGCCCTGAGGGCCGCGCTCATCCCGACGGCCGCCTCCGTGGCGTTCAGCGTCCCGGCCGTCTTCACCGGCGCCGTCATCACGGAGACGATCTTCGGCTGGAACGGCATGGGCCGCTACTTCATCCAGACCATCAGCAAGAACGACGTACACGGCGCGGTCGCCACGGCCGCCTTCGCCGCCGCGCTCACCGCGATCGGCGCGATCCTCGCGGACATCGCCACGGTGTTCCTCGACCCGAGGGTGCGGGTGAGCTGACATGACCATCGACGCACCCGCCCACCCGCCCGCGGAACTGAGCCCCGAACCGGCGGCCACCGCGCGGCAGCAGGCGAACCACGGCCTCGGCCGGCTCTATCTGCGGCGCTTCCTGCGCAACCGCCTCGCCGTCGCCGGAGTGGTCATCCTCGTCCTGCTGGTGCTGTTCGCGGCCTTCGGTGACCGGCTCACCACCTTCACCTACACCGACACCGACTTCACCGCGCTCACCCAGCCCCCGAGCGGCCTGCACTGGTTCGGCACCAACCAGGGCGGCAACGACATCTACGCCTGCGCCGTGCACGGGCTCCAGCGCTCCCTGACGATCGCCGTGAGCGTGTCCGCGCTGACCATCGTCCTCGCCGCGATCATCGGCTCCGGCGCCGCCTACTTCGGGGGCCGCGTGGAGCGGGTGACCCTCGCCGTCATCCACTTCCTCCTGATCGTCCCCTCGTTCCTCATCCTCGCCCTGGTCTCCCACCGGCTGGCCGGCGACTGGCGGGTCCTGATCGTCGTGCTCACCGTGTTCGGCTGGATGTCCACCGCGCGGGTGATCTGGTCCGTCTCGACCTCACTGCGCGAACGCGACTATGTGAAGGCGGCCGAGTTCATGGGGGTCGGCCCGCTGCGGATCATCCTCCGCCACATCATCCCCAACCTCGGCTCCCTGCTGATCGTCAATCTGACGCTCGGCGTCGTGGCCACCGTGCTCAGCGAGACCGCCCTCTCGTTCCTGGGATTCGGCGTCCAGACCCCGGACGTGTCGCTGGGCACGATGCTCGCGGACGGCGCGAGCACCATCACCAGCGCCCCCTGGCTCTTCGCCTTCCCCGCCGGACTGGTCGTGCTGCTCACCGTGTCGATGACGCTCATCGGCGACGGCCTGCGCGACGCCCTCGACCCCACGTCGGTGACCTCGGCGGGAGGCCGACGATGACCCTCGCGACCCCCCTGCCCGCCCCGGCCCCGGCCCTCGGCCCGGACCCCGTCCTGTCCGTGCGGGACCTGCGGATCTCCTTCCCCTCCGAGGCGGGCACCGTCGAGGCGGTGCGCGGGGTGAACTTCGACCTGCTGCCCGGCCGCACCCTGTGCATCGTCGGCGAGTCCGGCTCGGGCAAGTCCGCCACCGCGATGGGCGTCATGGGGCTGCTGCCGCCCACCGCCGACCTGCGCGGCCAGGTGCTGCTCGGGGGACAGGACCTGATCGGCCTCGACGACCGTGCCCTGTCCAAGGTCCGCGGCAACTCCATCGGCATGGTCTTCCAGGACCCCCTGTCCGCCCTCACCCCGATCTTCTCGGTGGGCAGGCTGCTCTCCGACGCCCTGCGGGTCCACCAGGACCTGACGAAACGGGCGGCCTGGGAACAGGCCGTACAACTGCTCGATCTCGTGGGCATCCCCGACCCGCGCGGCCGGGCCACCGCCTTCCCGCACGAGTTCTCCGGCGGCATGCGCCAGCGCGTGGTCATCGCCATGGCCATCGCCAACCGGCCGTCGGTGCTGGTGGCCGACGAACCCACCACCGCGCTCGACGTCACCGTGCAGGCCCAGATCCTCGACGTACTGCGGCTCGCGCAGCGGGAGACCGGCGCCGGACTCGTCCTGATCACCCACGACCTCGGGGTCGTCGCCGGTCACGCGGACGATGTCGCCGTCATGTACGCGGGCCAGTTCGTGGAACACGCGGGCGTCCAGGAACTCTTCCGCCGGCCGACGATGCCGTACACCGCCCGGCTGCTGGCCGCCGTACCGACCGTGGACGGCGGCGCCCGGCGCCCCCTGGTCCCGATCGGCGGCGAACCCCCCGCCCTGGTGGGCCTCCCGGACGGCTGCCCCTTCGCACCCCGGTGCGCCGTCGCCCTCGACGCGTGCCGCTCCGGCGAACCGGCGTTGAGCCATGTCACCGGGCACGGGGACGTGGCCTGCCTGCGCGCCGCCGAGATCGCCGACGGATCCCTTGACCCGGCGGGCGATACCGCGCCCGTCGACCCACCGGCGCCCGCCCGTCCCACCGGGACCGGCGAGGTGGTGCTGCGCGTCTCGGACCTCGTCAAGACGTTCCCGGTCACCAAGGGCGCCCTCCTCAAACGCCGGGTCGGCACGCTGCGCGCCGTCAACGGGGTCGGCTTCGAACTGCGCGCCGGTGAGACGCTCGGCCTGGTGGGCGAGTCCGGCAGCGGCAAGACCACCACGCTGATGGAGATACTGCGGCTCACCCGGCCCGAAGGCGGCCGGATCGAGATCTCCGGTACCGACGTCGGCACGATCACCTCCGGCGTGCGGGCCCGCGCGCTGCGGCAGGACGTGCAGATCGTCATGCAGGACCCGCTGGGCGCGCTGGACCCCCGGCTGCCCGTCTTCCACCTGCTGGCCGAGCCCCTGCGGGCGATCGGCCGCGACCGCGAGTCGATCCGCGCACGCGTCCGCGAACTGCTCGCCCTGGTGGGCCTGGACGACTCGGTGAGCGATCGCTTCCCGGCCGCGCTCTCCGGCGGCCAGCGCCAACGGGTCGGCATCGCCCGCGCGTTGGCGACCGAGCCCAGGCTGCTCGCGCTCGACGAACCCCTGTCCGCGCTGGACGTCTCGGTACAGGCCGGAGTCATCAACCTGCTGGCGCGGCTCAAGCGGGAACTCGGCCTCGCCTACCTGGTGGTCGCCCACGATCTGGCCGTGATCCGGTACATCTCCGATCGCATCGCCGTGATGTACCTCGGGCACATCGTGGAGACCGGGGACACCGAGGCGATCTTCAACGACCCGAAGCACCCCTACACCCGGGCGCTGCTGTCGGCGATCCCGATTCCCGACCCGGAGCGCGAACGCGCCCGCGAACGCGTCGTCCTGGAGGGCGAACAGCCCAGCGCCGCGCGGCTGCCCGAGGGGTGCGTCTTCGTCGACCGCTGCCCGCTGTACCGCCTCGCCGACGAGGAACTCCGACACCGCTGCCGCACCCAGCCTCCCGCGCCCACCGCAGCGCCCGGACTCCCCGGCCACCAGTACGCCTGCCACGGCGTCTGACCCCCGGCAGACCTCCTCCCCGGCCGCTCTTCACCGCACTCACCGCACTCACCTGCACTCTTCGGTCTTCCCGCTCTCCCGGCTCTTCCCGATTTCCGATTTCCGATTTCCGAAGGAACCCTCCACCATGCGCACCAGACTGGCCCTGCCCGTCGCCCTGCTCGCCGCCGTCTCCGTGACCGCCACCGCGTGCCAGTCCTCGGCGAAGGACTCCACCGGATCGGACGCGAAGAACACCCCCAAGGCCGCGTCGTCCGTCGCCGACTACGACCCGACGCCGTACGACCGGATCAAGGACGGCGGCACCTACACCTCGGTCGGGACCTTCGACGACCAGGGCAACCCGTTCAACGTCAACTCCACGCTGACGGCGTCCCGCGTCTGGTCCTGGTACAACGCCGACGCGATCACCTACTCGCCCACCGGCGAAGTGCAGTACAACCCGGACTACTTCAGCGATGTGAAGGTCTCCGTGGCGGGCGGCAACCAGAAGGTCACGCTCACCATCAACCCCAAGGCCGTCTTCAACGACGGCACCCCCATCGACTGGACCGCGATCAAGGCCACCTGGAAGGCCGATAACGGCTCGAACAAGGCGTACGCCGCCTCCTCCACGGACGGCTACGACCAGATCACCTCCGTCGAGAAGGGCGCGAACGCCAAGCAGGCCGTGATCACCTTCAAGGGGGTGTACCCCTCCTGGTCGAGCCTCTTCACCACCTTCCTGCACCCCAAGGCCGCGACGGTCGGGAACTTCAACAAGGCGTACGTCAAGAAGGCGCACCCGGAATGGGGCGCGGGGCCGTACACGGTCGGCACCTGGGACACCCACTCGGGCGACATCACCTTCGTCCGCAATCCGAAGTGGTGGGGCAAGAAGGGCAAGCTGGACAAGCGCATCTACGTCAACCTGGAGTCGACCGCCGCCGTCAACGCCTTCAAGAACGGGCAGGTGGACAACGTCTCCGCGGTCGACGCCGAGAGCCTCAAGCAGATCAAGGGGCTCCCGGGCACGGAGATCCGCAGCGGCGGCAGCCCCTTCGAGTACTCGCTCTACCTGAACTCCAAGTCCCCTGTCCTCGCCGACCCCGCCGTGCGCAAGGCCATCGAGGAGAGCGTCGACCGCGCCCAGATCGCGAAGATCCAGTTCCAGGGCCTGGACTACAAGGAGCCGCTGCCCGGATCCGCCATCCTCTACAGCTTCCAGAAGGGCTACCAGGACAACGTCTCGGCCGTGCTGAAGTACGCCCCGGACGAAGCGAAGAAGGCACTGGACGCGGCCGGCTGGAAGCCCGGGAGCGACGGCATACGCGTCAAGGACGGCAAGAAGCTCGAAGTCGGCTACACCCTCCTCGGCGACGCCCCGCTGGACAAGGCGACCGCGGGCGCCTTCGCGGCGATGCTGAAGCCGGTCGGTATCCGCCTCGACATCAGGAAGGCCGACGAGTCGGACTTCTCCAAGATCCTCAGCGACCGCAAGTTCGATCTGTTCCTGTCGGGCAACCGCTCGATGGACCCGTTCGGCGCCCGCTACCTGTGCGACTTCTACTGCTCCGACCGCGACTCCAACATCACCGGCGCGGGTACGCCCGCGCTCGACAAGGAGATCCGCGCCACCACCGAGATCGCCGACCTCGGCAAGCAGGCGGCGGCTGCCAACCAGGTCGAGCGCGAGGCGCTGCGGCAGTACGCCTTCCTCCCGCTGTTCAGCGGCCCCTCGACGTACGGCGTGAAGAAGGGCCTCGCCAACGTCGGCGCGACCATCTTCTACAACCCGCTGCCGGAGACGGTGGGCTGGCAGAAGTGAGCCCGCGCGGGTCGATGCCGTAGAGCGCGCAGAAGCCGCCCCGCCTCGATCGCCACCGGCAGCCGGTTCTCGGCCGGTGGCAGCGGGCAGGTGGCCAGGTCGGTGTAGGCGCACGGCGGGTTCGCGGCGCGGTTGAAGTCCAGGAGGACCCTGCCGTCGGCGGCGGGCGGCCCGACGGCCAGGACCCGGTTGGCCGCGTAGGCGGTCACCCCGGAGGTCGCGTCGGTGAACAGCACCATCAGCCGCCCGGCGCCGTGCCCGGGGAACGCGGTCAGGGACAGCGCGCGCCCGTCCAGCTCGAACTCGATCCGGCCCGGGGCGTCGTACACATGCTCAAGCCCCTCGACGGCCGCGCCCACGGTGGTCGGCCGCGGCTCGTCGAAGGGGACGTACCGGCCGGTCACGGCCCAGCGCGGGTCGGGGGAAGAGGCGGGCGTTCCGGCGAAGGCGGTGCGCAGCGGCGCGTCCGGATGCCGGGGCGCACGATGTCATGGCCACCCCGCCTGGCGACCTCGATGACGGCGTCGCCCCAGACCGCGTCGACACCGCCACGCTCCCCCTTGCCGAGGAGTACGACGACCCCGTCCCGGCCGCTGTGCCACGCCCCCGGCGCGTCGGGGAAGCGCCGCGGCCGGTCGTCGAGCCAGTGCGGACCGGTGATGGCCAGGAACCCGTGCGGATCGGCGAGCCTGGTCTCATGGCCGCGGTACCAGCGCTGCCAGTCGTCGGTGAAGTCCCGGGAGCCACGGGAGCCTTGGGAGCATCCGGCCAGTTGGCCGAGGAGCGCCCAGGTGCGGCGGCGATCGGCGTCCCCCGCGATCTCGGTGGCACCGGCGTCGCGATAGCGCCGCACCTCGGCCGCGACGGTCTTCTCGTCGCCGATCACGGCCAGGTCGACGGCCCGGGCGTAGGACGGGAACTGCTCGTAGAACGCGAGGCTCTCGGCCAGCTTCGCCCGCACCGCGTGCACGTCGTCCGTGACCACGCCGGGCACCAGGGCGACGACCCTGGGCGCGGGACATCCGGCGGCCCGCGCCGCGGCGGTCACGGCCGGGACGATGTGCTCCGCCAGATACGGCAGGATCCCGTCCGCCAGCTCACCGCTGACCCGCAGCGCCTGCGGCCCCATCGCGGCGACCAGCAGCGGCACGCCGTCCTCGGCACCCGCGACCCGCGCCGGGACCGGAGTGGTCGCGGTGAGCAACTCACCGTGGAAGTCGGCCGCGCCGGTCTGAACCGCTCCGGGATCGCTGGAGGCTCTATGCGCCGACTCCAGCCGCCGGTTGGGGCTGGTGTTGAGCGTAGAGGTTGGTCTCGTGCTCGTGGGGCGGGATGTCTCCGATCGCGGTGTGGAGGCGCTTGTTGTTGAACCGGTCGACCCATTCCGCGGTGCCGAGTTCGACGTCGGCGAGGCCCGTGCCAGGGCCTGCGGGGCGTGCTCGGCTCGGTCGTGTACAGGCCGATCTGGGATTCCATGAGCGCGTTGTCCAGGGCGTCGCCGACGGTACCGATCGAGGCATCGATACCCGCCGCGATCAGGTGTGCGGTGAACGCCAGCGGGAGTTCCGGAGCGGTCGCGGCGCCACGGGGCCATGTCGAGGACGTCGAGGACGAGCTTGGCCCGCTTGCCGGTGGCGGCGGACCAGCCCACGATCGCCCGGGAGAACGGTTCACCTCCGCCTGCGGGGAGCGGACACTCCCGCCCACATCCGCACCTTGCCCCACAGCGGTTCACCTCCGCCTGCGCGGAGCGGACGGCTCCGCAGTCGTCATGGGCCGCGACGACGCCGGTTCACCTCCGCCTGCGCGGAGCGGACCGGGGGGCAGGTCAGGCATGGGTGTTCTCCGTCGGTTCACCTCCGCCTGCGCGGAGCGGGCATCGCCGGGGGGTCCGCGTGGGCTCCGGCGGGCGGTTCACCTCCGCCTGCGCGGAGCGGACTCCATCGCGACGGGGATCATCACGGCGATCTTCGGTTCACCTCCGCCTGCGCGGAGCGGACGTCTTCAGTCCGTATCCGGCGTCCCGCCATGCCGGTTCACCTCCGCCTGCGCGGAGCGGACGTTCCGGGAAGTAGTCGGAGAGCAGTACATGCCGGTTCACCTCCGCCTGCGCGGAGCGGACGATCTGCCGGCGTTCCAGTACACCGTGCGCGAGCGGTTCACCTCCGCCTGCGCGGAGCGGACCGCCCCGTGCGACGCGGGTCCAAAATCCAGTGCGGTTCACCTCCGCCTGCGCGGAGCGGACCGGCATCCGGGGTGGACGCGTTGGTGTGCGGGCGGTTCACCTCCGCCTGCGCGGAGCGGACCTCGCCGCGGGGTGTGCTGGACGGTCCGGTCACGGTTCACCTCCGCCTGCGCGGAGCGGGCCGTACGAGGGAGAGGGCATGTCAGTAGCTCCACGGTTCACCTCCGCCTGCGCGGAGCGGGCTAGCTGGTGTTCGACTTGAGCCCGGTGAAGTCCGGTTCACCTCCGCCTGCGCGGAGCGGGCCGCTCCATCGGCGCGTTCAAGCCCAAGCAGGTCGGTTCACCTCCGCCTGCGCGGAGCGGGCTTTTCCAGCTCCGCGAGGGCGCCGTCCTGCACCGGTTCACCTCCGCCTGCGCGGAGCGGGCCCCGGCTCGTCCTCGGTGCCCTTGGCCCGCTTCGGTTCACCTCCGCCTGCGCGGAGCGGGCGGCCGCGCGCACTACGGTTTCGAGACCGGCTACGGTTCACCTCCGCCTGCGCGGAGCGGGCCCTTCGTGGCCTGCGGTTCTATAGGGTCTTTGCGGTTTCTTGACTTGTGGGGAGGCGTTGGAAGGCGATGAGGGTGAGGCCGTCGAAGTCGAGGGGGTCGCGGCGTTGGGGGCCGGCTGTGTGGAGGGTGAAGCCTTGTTCGTTGGTTGCGGGGTAGGCCAGGACGGCGCTTCCTTCGGTGAGGCAGGCGGTGAGGTTGTTCCAGAGTTCGGTGCGGACGCGGGCCGAGATGGTGCCGATGTAGAGGGTAGGGGTGACTTCGAGGAGCCAGCGGGTGAGGGCGCCGCGCAGGTGGTCGGGGACGGCGGTGGCGGAGATGACGGTCATGGCGGGCACAGGCCGGGATGCTCCTGTCGTGGGTCAGGCGTGGTTGGTGCCGCCGGGGAGGGGGCCGGTGACGGGATCCCAGAGGTCGACGAGTTGTTCGTCGGGGATTTCGTCGGGGTCGGGTTGGGGGCTGTCGGGGGCGAGGAGGGTCTGGAGGTCGCGGACGATGCGTGGCATGAGGCGGAAGAGGCGCAGGCCGTCGCGGAAGGAGCGGCGGGCTTCTGCTTCGGGCCGGTCTGAGGTGTTCAGGGAGAACGCCAGGGGGATGGTGAGTTCGGCTTTGTAGAGGTCGGCGATGTCGTAGACGAAGGCTTGCTGGTTGCCGCTGTGGACGAATCCGAGGGCGGGGGAGCAGCCGAGGGCGACGATGGCGGCGTGGACGATTCCGTACAGGCAGGTGTTGGCGGCGGACAGGGCGAGGTTGACGGGGTCCTGGGTGTCCCAGGAGTCGGGGTCGTAGGAGCGGCGGAAGCGTTGGATGCGGTGCTGTCTCGCGAGGAGTTTGTAGAGGGCTTTGACGCGTTGTCCTTCGAGTCCGCGCAGTTGCTGGAGGGTCGCTCCTGGCGGGGCCTGGCCGGGGCCGAAGCGGTGCTCGTACATGGCGGTGGCGATGGCGAGGCGGCGGGTGTCGTCGGCCCAGGCGCGGGCCTGGTGTTCGAGCCAGGTGGTGGTGAGGGTGCCGGGGACGGTGGCGGCGTAGCAGCGTACGCCGCCCATGCCGGTGATCAGGACCGTGGTGCCGTGGCGGGCGAAGGTGGCCAGGGCGGGTGCGGTGATGGAGGTACCGGGGCCGAGCAGGACGCAGGCGAGGGAGGCGGTGGGGAGGTAGACGGTCTCGGTGCCACGGCGTTGGGTGGTGATCTCCGCGCAGACGCCGGTGTCGTCCTGGTGGACGCGGACGATGTCGAGGTAGAGGAAGGAGAGGCTGTCGACGACGCGGGGCAGCATGGCGACGGTGGGTGCGGCAAGACGGCGACGGCCCCCGCCGTGGGGGCCGGGAGCCGTCGCGGGGACGGTGGTCATGCGGGATCCGGGGCGGGGGCGATGCTGAGGAGTCCGCAGCCGTATGCCTTGCCGCGTCCGATGCCGCTGAGGACGGCGGTGCGCAGCAGGTCGGGGTCGGTGACGGTGGCGGTGCCGTCGAAGCGGACGCGGTGGTGGTGGATGCGGTTGCTGTGCTTGGCGCGGTCGGCGCGGGTGGTGTCGGCGGGGTACTGGCGGTCGCGGGCTGCGTCGACGGGCTGGGAGCGCAGGGTGAGGGTTTTCAGTCCTGCTTGGTCGGCCTGGCGGTGCCACCATTCGTCTGCGGCGGTGCCGTTGAGGGGGACGACGGCGGGGAGCTTGTAGTGGGCGCGGGTGGTGGCGCCGGGCTTGCGGACGGGGGAGGCGGTGCAGCGGTAGTGCAGGGTGCGGCCGGGCTGCAGGGCGTCGAGGAGGGCGTCGAGGGCGCGGGTGGTGAGGGTGGCGTACTGGGCGGGGAGGCGGGCGGGGTCGGGGGGCTGGTTGGACTGCAGCAGGAGGTGGCTGCCGCGGGGGGTGTCCTCGACGCGGAACAGGACACCGAAGTGGGCGCGGGCTTGTTCGGGGATGCCGTCGGGGAACAGGGACATCACGCGGCGGTGGAGGGAGGCGTGGGAGGTGCCGGCGCCCAGTTCCTGCTGAGCCAGTCGGGAGGAGGGGTGGGGGATGAGCCGGGTGAGGTAGAGGGTCACTGGATGCTTCCTTCCCGGGCGGGGTGGGCGGCGGGAGTGTAGGTGGGAGAGGTGTAGGCGGCGAGTCGGGTCAGTTGCCTGGTTCCGTAGTCGGCGCATTGGGAGGCGGGCAGGTTGAGGGTGCGCCGGTAGAGGGAGCGGGCCCGGTGGCGGCGGTGCGGGGAGCTGAAGTCGACGGGCGCGTCCAGGATGGTGGCGTGCTCCTGCGTGCCGTCGTCGGGTGTGCTGTGGCCGAGGGGGGCGGCCAGTCCGGTCAGGGGCTGGTCGGACAGGAACAGCACCGAGACCGTGGCGCCTTCGCCGTCGCCAGGGCCGGTCACGGCGTGGCGGGCGTGCACGGCGAGGGGGAGGTGGACGAGGTCGTGGAGGACGTCGGTGCTGCGGCCCAGGAGGAGCGGGCCCGCTGGGGGACAGGAGCGGCGGCCCAGGTAGGGGGGCCAGCGCGGGGACAGCAGGGCGTCGCTCCAGGAGGCGGGGGGGTCGGTGTGGTCGGGCAGGGTGAGGGCCACGGTGAAGGCGGCGTCCTGCAGGTACCAGCGGGTGCTGGTGAGGGTGGAGGTGTCGCTGTCGCGTCGTTTGCCCTCGGCGGTGACCACGGTCCGCTCGCGGCTCAGACCGCCTCCCACGGTGTGGAAGTCGCGCAGGTGACTGCCGGGACGGTCGGTGCGGACCGTGACCGACAGGGCGAGGTCGTCGAGGCGCTGGTGGCGGGAGCGGCCCAGGGCCGAGGCGAGGAGTCCGGTGATGGCGGAGCGGGTGGGGAAGGGCAGGGTGTCACGGTCGTCGAAGTGGCTGTGCTCGCCCCAGGACTGCAGGGGTGAGGCCAGCCGCAGCAGCAGGCCCGGCACGTGCGCCCGGCGGGGGGCGCTCACGCGGCGCTGTCCTGCCCGGCGGTCCGGACGTGGCCGACGGCTTTGGTGATGAGGGCGTCGAGGCCGTCGGCGCGCCGGCCGAGGGCGTCGGGAAGGTCTTTGAGTTCCGGGCTGGTCCAGCTCTGGTGGAGGAGGTGGCTGGTGCCGAGGAAGGAGCCGGCCGCTGCCGCGTACTGGGCGAGGGCGTCCACCGCGGGGGTGCCGTGGCCGCCGTGCGCGCCGGGGCGTACGGGCTCCTCGAAGGCGGCGGCGAAGGAGACGGGCCGGTCGCCGCGCACGGCGAAGTGGACGAGGTGGGGCAGGGTGTGGGGGGCGGTGGAGTTCTTCTTGGCCTGTGGCACGGCGAGGGTGAACGCGGTCAGGAAGTTGGTGAGGACCTCGTGGACGTCGGCGGTGCCGTCGGTCCCGGCGAGGTTGTGGGTGAGTTCTTCGAGGTCGATGGTGGCGTAGCGGTAGAAGGTCCCCGCGCTGAACTCGGCGTGGCCCATGTGGGCGCTGCCGGTGGTGTCCTGCCAGGTGGAGGTGAGGTCGTCGACCGCGGTGAAGTAGTCGAGGTCGGCGTCGGCTTCGTGGGTGGTCATGGCGTGCGCCACCTGGACGGCGCCGTCGACGCCCGCCCGGTCGACCTCGGCGAGCATGCGCCCGAAGAGGTTGATGACGTCGTTGCGGCTGCGCAGGATCGCGTCGACACCGGCCTTGGGCAGGGCAGAGGCTTTGGCCTCGCCCTTCTTCGTGATGTCCTTGGCGGCTTCCAGTGTCTGGCGGTGTTCCTCGGCGTAGTCGGCGAGTTCGCGCACGGCGGCCCGGGGGACGTAGACCATCGCGTTGGTGATCACATGATTGGGGACCGCGGTCCTGGTCTTCCCTTCGGTCTTCTCCTCGACCTCGAACTTGCCGACAGACGCGGCGATGTGGGCGCCCGCCCGCTCGGCGAGCTCCCGCGGCCAGCCGCGGTCCGCGAGTTCGCGGGTGACGGCTTCGCCGATGCGGCGGGTACGCAGCGTGCTGTTCCCGGTGATCCTCTCGAACTCGACGCGCGTCGCCCGCTTCCAGGACTGGCTGGAGACACGGGTGCGCAGCTTCGCGCCGTAGAGAACGGTCTTGACGGAGTTGGTGTCGTCGCGGTTGAGGTTCGCGAATGGTACGGACTGGATGATGTGGATGTCGAGGAACCGGGCGCGCGCGGTCATGGGAGGTCCTCCAGGGAAGTGGATGCGGCCGGCCGCCGAGGCTGCCGCGAAGTCGTTTGTGGGAAAGGTCAGTTGGGGTCGCCGGTCTCGTCGTCCTCGCCGTCGTGGCGGCGGGCGGCGGCTTCGATGGCGGAGTTCCGGATGCGGTAGAAGTCCTGGAGCCAGCGCCGGGAGACGGCCTTGGAGTACCGGGGCCAGGCCGCCAGGTCGGCCAGGAGGACGGCGAAGTCGATGTCGGTGTCGCCGGTGCGCAACAGGCGGACGCTGCCGGGCAGATGACGGTGGAGCCCCTCCAGGCTCTGCCGGGTCAGGAGGTTCAGGCGGGCTTCGGCCGTGTCCTGACGGACCCCGGTCTGTCCGCCCTGCGCGATGACGGCGCGGGCGAAGGAAGCGCCCAGGCTGTCCCGCCGGGCCCGCGCAGGCGCCTTCCGCTCTTCTGCGGGGACCGCCTCCTCGCCCGCCGTCGACGATGTCTTCGGCTCGTTGCCGGCGGCCGTCAACTCCCGTCCGTCGGGCTCCTGCGTCGTCTCGTCGACGTCGACGTCGGGGGCGGTGAAGGAGTGGCGGGGCCGGTCGGCGATCATCGCGGCCACGGCGTAGAAAGCACGCTCCTCCGCCTCCCCCCTCTCCTCGGGCAACCACGGGGCGACGATGCGGTGCAGGGAGCCGACGTCGGCCAGCCCGCGGCGCAGTCCCTTGCGCAGAGCGACCCGGACACCGGGATCGGCACCACATCTGGCGGTGATCTCTTCGACGTACGCGCGGTACAGGGAAAGCCGGGTGACAGGTGGGGCGGTGATGGTCATCGGGAGTTCCTCCGGGTGCGGCCGCTGCCGCCGGGCACGGCCGGCGGTCTGACGGACAGGGGCGGATCAGGAGCGCGGACGCCGGTTGCCGCCGTAGAGCTCGGTACGGGCGTCGGCGACAGCACGCGCACCGCGCTGGGTGTGGCACACCGGCTCGGTGACGCTCGCGTAGGCCCGTTCCGCGATCCGCAAGAACGCGCGCCTGGCAGCGTTACGGTCCAGTCCGGCCTCGACGAGGAGCGCGCCGGTCGGATCGAGGCCGTCGAAGCGGGACCAGAACTCCTCCTCGGCCTGCGGCCAGTACAGGGCGGCGGCCCGCTCTGCCCAGTTGTCGGCTTCCTTCGGCCTGGTCTCACGGGTGTAGAGCTGGCAGGCACGGCGCACCGCGTACTGCACGCGCCGCCCGTACAGCTCGCCGGTGCGCCGCAGCCAGCCGACCGCCGGCGCGACGGCCGGGTTGGTTTCCTCGGCCCGGTCAAGGACGGGCGGGGTCAGCCCGGCGACGAACTGCCGGTCCTTGGCCTGCCCGTCCTGCTCGAAGCCGAGAGCACGCACGGCCAGTGGCCTGTCCAGCACGTCGGAGACTTCCAGAGCATGGGAAGGGGAGAAGACTTCGGGGTGGCGGGCCTGGGCCGTGCCGCCGGGTTTGAGCAGCAGCAGGCCGTCGATGTCCCGCCACAGCGCACGCCCCGAATCCGCAGGCCGGGGGTAAGGGTTGCCCTGCTGGCTGATCTGCCAGATCAGGAACGGGTCGTCGCGTGGCAGACGCCCGTCGCGGTAGGCCCAGGTGATGAAGGCATCCGTCACGATGTTCTCGTCGTCCGGGTCGGGGATCAGGAGCAGGGCGTGCTGGGAGACGGCCGTCAGCCGCGAGCAGGGCCCCTGCACGGGGGGCGGCGGCGCGTCCGGGTCGGGCAGTTCCTCCCACTCCCACATGCAGCGGTCCGTCGTACGGCTCACCCGCGGGTCCGGGTGAAGGAGGCCCGCCAGGAGAGTCTCGAAGAGGGTGGAGCCCTCGGGATGGTAGGAGAGCGCGCCGCGCAGCGGGCCCGCCTTCATGTTGGCGCTCGCGGTTCCGCCGACGGTGCGGGCGGAGCCTCGTCCGGAGGGGCCGTAGTAATGCCAGGTCAGCAGGCTCAGGGCGGCTTCACCGGCGGGGACGGGGTCAGGGTCGCCGTCCTGGACATGGGTGAACCAGGCGTGGTTGTTGCCGGAAGGCCGGGTCGGCACCAGCTTGTTGACCCCGGCCGAACGCGCCGGATCGCACTGTTCTGCCAGGCGCGGATCCTGCATCCAGGGCCGCTCGCCGAACAAGCACAGCCGGTGCGCCCAGGCGTCGAAGTAGGCGGTGATGCCGTCGGCGGGCAGTCGGCCCGCGTCCAGAATGTTCAGCCGGCGCTCTGACCAGTCCTCGCCCGATCCGTCGTCGTCCTCATCCAGCGCGCACACCCGGGCGGTGAGCGCGTACAGCGTGCGCAGGACCGCGGAGTAGGCCGGCGGTTCGGTGATGGCGAGCGAGCTGATCTCGTGACTGCGTGCCAGCAGGGTGCGCAGTCCGACCAGCGGCGGCAGGTGCCGGCCGCCTGCTTGGGCGGCCGGAGTCCACAGGACCGGGATCCACGGTGCTGCGTCAAGGGGAAAGGCGGACACCGTGAACATCACGCTCCTGCGGTGGGCGGGTTGGCACAATGGGTGTCGAGGGCCCCGCGTGAGCGGGGGTGAACCGGGTGCGTGCCACAGCTCGCCGCCGGTGCTTCCCCTCTGCTCGCGCAAGCGGGCTCGTCCGGCCCACCCCTCGTCTCCCCCTGCCGAGGGGCGGGCCTGGTCCAATCATCCAAGGGTGCTTGGCATAGCTCAAGCGGTTCAGTGACCTCGGTCAAATTCGGTCGATTCCGGTCTCGCGCGTGAACTCGACGTGTATGCCGTTGAGTTGACCGCGCCAGACCGCACCCTCGCTGCCCTCCGCCGTACGGACCATGGGCACGAGGACGAGGTCACGCAGGTGGGTCTGCTTGCGCCAGGCCGCAGGAAGATCGGGCCGCTCGCCGGCCGGAGGCAGCCAACTGCCGGGAACGGGCACAGCGCGCGCGACGATCCGTCGCACCGCCGCCCGGTCCGGAGCACCCTTGCCCGGCAGCGGGAGTCGCCCGTCCTCGTCGAGCGAGACACCCCCCGCATCCTGGGTGAACAGCATGAGCAGGCGTCCGGTGTCGGCACCGAGCCGGGTGGTGAGCAACTCCGCGCTCATCTCCGCGGTGCCTTTGCTCAGGAGGGACAGATCACCGCGTACCGCATACGGTGGACTGATCCCGGTCATCACCGCCAGCGTCTCCTCCGCGATCTGAGCACCCGTCCGACGCTGGTCGAGTGCGTGCAGCCGCGCGGCCGCTTCGGCCTCCTCCTCACCGGCCTCCGTCAGCCGATCGGTGAAGTCCTGCGCGTACACGGCGTCCACGAGGTGCTGCACGTCCCCGGGAACAGCGATGCCCTGCCCTGCCTTCTCCCGTAGCAGGGCGGCCGAGCGCAGCAGAAGCGAGTGGTCGTAGACGTCTCCCCACAACCTGGGGGGCTCGGTCGCACCGTCCGGCCCGGTGGGCTCCAGGACGACCAGAGCGGGCCGCTCCTCCGCCCGCGCCCAGTGGGGCCGTCCGGCCGCCCCGCGGGCGTGGCGCCGTCCGCGGCCGGCGCGTTGCAGGAGCAGGGCCAGCGGAGCGAGGTCACTGACCACGAGGTCGAAGTCAAAGTCCAGTGACTGTTCCACGATCTGGGTCGCGACCAGGATCGACGCGGGCCGCGCACCGGGCTGTTCGTCCGGGCCGGGCTTTCCGTAGGCGAGCTCGCAGTCGGCGGTGATCTCCTGTCGCAGCAGGCCGGGGAAGCGTGAGTGAAGCAGCCGGATCCCGCCAATCCTGCGGGCCAGGGCCGGGAACGCCCCGCGGAGGTCGCGGAAGGTCCGTTGTGCCTCAGCGACGGTCGTGCAGCACACCAGCGCCGTCCCGCCGAACTCGGCCACGGGGGTGAGGACTTCACGTAGTACGCCGCGCCGCCCGCCCGGTTTCAGCCGGGCGTCGCTCTCATCGCAGTCCCAGGTCACCTGCCGCAGCGACAGGTCCAGGGTCCGTGGGCGCGAGGTCGCCACCGCGCGCGCATCCGACACCTCACCCGTCGCGGCGTCCGCGAACAGCCAGCCCGGGTATGCCGGTTGAATGTCGCAGGGCGCGGTGAAGGCGGCACCCCGCCGGTACGCGTCGACGAGGGAACTGGCGGAGCGGCCGGTCAACGTCGCCGAGAGCAGCACCACCGGGGCCCGCAACGCCCCCAGCCATTCCAGAAGGCGGACCATGAGCGTCTGCATCCACGGCCCGTAGGCATGCGCCTCGTCCACGATCAGCACCTTGTCCGACAGGCCGAACAGCCGCAGCGCGTTGAAGGAGACCGGCAGGACCGCAGCGAGAGCCTGATCGATCGTGCCTGCGCCCAACGGCGCGGCAAAACCCCGCTTGCCGCCCTCCCGCAGCCATGCACGCGCCTCCACCGCGGTGGCCGGAGCCGCGCTGAACTCATCGCCTGACGCAGCCGCGTCCTGCTCACCCTGTCCGACGGCCTCCTTGAGACTCCAGGTGTCCGTCGCGCGTCCGCCCTGGACGCCGTCCATCGCGGGGCTCAGCCAGGCCGCGCTGTGCATCAGCAGCAGGGCCCGCTCCCCGGTCAGCACGCGCTCGGCGAACGAGGCCACCCGCGGGAACATCTGGTCCGCGGTCGCCATCGTCGGCAACGCGAAGTACACCCCTCGCGCCCCCGAGGCCCGACCGAGCGTCGCGGCCGCGAACAGGGCTGCCTCCGTCTTCCCGTCGCCTGTCGGCGCTGTCACCAGTACCAGTCCCGAGCCTTCTTCCCCCACCAGCCCGGGCAGGACCTCCGCGATGTCCTGCTGCAATGCGTTCGGCGTGAACGGAAACAACTCCTCGAACTTCAAAGCCTCCTTACGCGGGAACTCGGTACGGCCCAGTCGCGCCGTCGCCACCACGCCGGGCGCGTCCCGCGCAGCCTGCCGGTAGTGCCCATGCAACTGTTCCGCACCGCCCGGCCACGTCCTGGACGGCAGACCGGGCAGGATCCACTCGACGCTGCTGGCCAGCCAGTCCGCCAACACGACCAGCCCGTACACCCGCACCGACGTCGCCGCCGACAGCTGCCCTGACGGCACGGTCTCGGCCCCCACCACCCGCCGAACCGCCTCAAGGTGGCGGCGCCGCTGCTCCTGCCACCCGCGCTGCCCCAGCCCCGCCTGATACTGCCCGGCTGCCGCGGCCTGCCGGGGCGGCACCACATCTGCGAAACACCCGTGGTGCCCGCCCAGCAACTGGGCCACTTGATGCGGCAGACTGCGCGCCTGCACCCGCGATACCGGATATCCGGCCTCCGCCAGCAATGACACCAACGCCCAGTGCGTCCCCAGCTCGTGCCGGAACCCCGCCGACCGCTCGGCCCCTGCCGCCGCAACGTAGCCCCCGTCGCCCGTCAGCGCCTTGAACGCATCCGGCACCTGCGCCTGGAACGGCGGCGTGATCTTCCCCAGATCATGCAGACCCGCCCACCACGCCAGCACCGCTCGCGCCTCGCCCACACCCAGCCCAAGCTCCCCCGCGACGCGCTCCCGTAACCGAGGGTGCGGCAGAACGTCCCACAGCGCGCCGAACACCGCTGCCACATCCAGCAGATGACAGATCAAGGGGTACGGATACGGCAGCCCCCGCTCCTTGCCCCACACCCGCACATCCACCTGGTCCGGGACCATCACATCGCTCATGCCGAGAACTTCTAGCAGCAGCCACCGACAACACGGCCCCACCTGCGGACTCCCCACCGCCGTCGCCATGCCGGAGATAGTCTGACTTCTGCCACCGCCGTGGCGCGTCTCTCTGAGACGCCGCGATTTGATCGAGCTCAGGGAGACTCTGATGCGCCGCAACAGCGTTGGTAAAGGGAGTGCCAACCCCCTCTGACGTCGCAGGTCAGGAAGGGGTCCGCTCCGCGCAGGCGGAGGTGAACCGGGGACTTCGGCCTCGATGCAGGCGTGGAGCCTGTCCGCTCCGCGCAGGCGGAGGTGAACCGTGCCGGCGCCCCGCCCCCCAGCTCACCAAGAGGTCCGCTCCGCGCAGGCGGAGGTGAACCGGCGGCGGAGTCCGGAGGCGTCGCGGCGGTCCGGTCCGCTCCGCGCAGGCGGAGGTGAACCGTGGGTGCCTGACTCGCACGCCGGGAGAATAGGGTCCGCTCCGCGCAGGCGGAGGTGAACCGCTGTTGTTCATCGGGGTGACTCTCCTCGGTTTGTCCGCTCCGCGCAGGCGGAGGTGAACCGGCGGCGCTGATGGTGAGCTTCATGCTGGACCCGTCCGCTCCGCGCAGGCGGAGGTGAACCGGAACTGCGGTCGGCGGTGCCCGGCCGGGCCTAGTCCGCTCCGCGCAGGCGGAGGTGAACCGCCGGTGGGGACACGCTGGTCGTTGGTCGGTGGGTCCGCTCCGCGCAGGCGGAGGTGAACCGGACGGTAGCCCAGTGATCTGCGCCCGCTGCAAGTCCGCTCCGCGCAGGCGGAGGTGAACCGAGGACCGGACGGGGCGCGAGCCCGAGGGGACAGTCCGCTCCGCGCAGGCGGAGGTGAACCGGAACGCGATGAACAACCCTAAGTTTGCCCGACGTCCGCTCCGCGCAGGCGGAGGTGAACCGAACATCTCGCTCTGGCTCCGCGTCGTCACCGTCCGCTCCGCGCAGGCGGAGGTGAACCGGAGTACCGCAGCATCACGCGGCGCATCTGGGGGTCCGCTCCGCGCAGGCGGAGGTGAACCGCCGATGACGGTTTCCATGACGCGAAATCCCTTGTCCGCTCCGCGCAGGCGGAGGTGAACCGGCGGCGACGGCGGCCGGGTCGTCGGGCACCAGGTCCGCTCCGCGCAGGCGGAGGTGAACCGCACTGGATTTTGGACCCGCGTCGCACGGGACGGTCCGCTCCGCGCAGGCGGAGGTGAACCGTGCTCGCGCGCGGCCACCGACTTACCCGAGCCGTCCGCTCTGCGCAGGCGGAGGTGAACCGAAAACCAGGGGGCCGACCCGCAGCCACCACCCGTCCGCTCCGCGCAGGCGGAGGTGAACCCGTCGAGCACGGTGCCGCGCCGGGCCAGTTCCGGTCCGCTCCGCGCAGGCGGAGGTGAACCGATTTCCGAGAACACGAACGGCGTTCTGACGAAGTCCGCTCCGCGCAGGCGGAGGTGAACCGCGGCTGCACATCGTCTATACCATCGTCGTCCTGTCCGCTCCGCGCAGGCGGAGGTGAACCGGCCGCACCATGACCGACGGCACGGTGTTCCGCGTCCGCTCCGCGCAGGCGGAGGTGAACCGCCGCGCGACCGGACGGTGGGGCAGTTCATGGAGTCCGCTCCGCGCAGGCGGAGGTGAACCGGAGCCGGACGTCGAGCGGCCCGGCGGCACGCAGTCCGCTCCGCGCAGGCGGAGGTGAACCGCCAGTCCTCGCGGGTCATTGCCCCGTGCTCGCGTCCGCTCCGCGCAGGCGGAGGTGAACCGCGGTAGCCGATCCAGTCGCAGAGGCGGCACTTGTCCGCTCCGCGCAGGCGGAGGTGAACCGGCCGCGTACGCGGCGCACCTCGTGCGTGGTGGGTCCGCTCCGCGCAGGCGGAGGTGAACCGACGACGGATGCGCAGCGTGAGCCGATCGAGACGTCCGCTCCGCGTAGGCGGAGGTGAACCGGCCGACGGCGTCGGGCCCGGGAGGGCCTCCGCGTCCGCTCTGCGCAGGCGGAGGTGAACCGGTCACCCGCATCACGGTGCTGCCGGTGTAGCCGTCCGCTCCGCGCAGGCGGAGGTGAACCGGACTCGACCAAGCGCACCCTGCGCACCACCGTGTCCGCTCCGCGCAGGCGGAGGTGAACCGGTGTAGCGATACCCCCGGACGTATCCGGGGACGTCCGCTCCGCGCAGGCGGAGGTGAAGTGGGGTTCATAGGGCCCGGTGACAGTGCGCTGGAGACCGCTTTCCCGCTTGAGGACCGCCTCGGCGCGTTCGCCGCGCTGGATGCGGCCATGCGCCAGGCCGGGGCGGTGCGGGCCACCTTCCCCGGGTGTGAGGACGAGGAGTTGGCGAGGCGGTTGTTCACGGCGGTGGGTGAGCATCTCGGGTTGTCGCTGGCGCGCCGGGAGATCGAGCGGGGGCTGCTGTCCGCGCTCCACCTGCCCTCGCCGGTGTGATCCGGTAGTCACAGGGGGCACCGTGCCCTCTCGGTGCGGCGCCCCCTGTGAGCGGTGTGGTGTCACTGGTCTTCGCGGTCATGGTGCACTTCACGGTCGTGCTGTCGCTGGAGCACGCCGCGCTCATGTTCGTGTTCAGCCAGTACGGGTCCCGGTCCAGCAGGCGCTGGTTCGCGTTGAAGGCCGCGAAGCCGGCCATCGATCCGCTGTTGTCGCTTCCGGAGATCGAGGACCGTCCGCAGACCTCCTTCCACGTCGGCGTATGGCCGTCGATGTTGAACAGGTGGACGGTGCTGCCCTGCTTGCTCGCAAAGGTCTGCACGCAGGCGTCTCCGCTGCTGACCGGGTTCAGGCCACCCGGGAGTGAGGGCGTCCCACCGCTGTTGTAGGTGGAGTTGAACGCGAACTCGTCGCAGTTGGGCTGGTCTGTCGTGCCGTTGAGGGCACTGGTGTCGCCGTTGGCCGCTGCCCATCCGGTCGGGCAGATCACCGTCCGGTTGCCGCTGATGTCACTGTCGGCCAGGAAGTACAGCGGCTTGCCGTTGGCCAGGCTGCCGGGGTGGTTGGTCAGCCTGTGCTGGATCAGTCAGGCGTGTGCCGAGGCCTGCGGGTACTTCGCCGCGTTGAACGTGTAGGTCGGCACGTAGTCGTGAAACACGCAGCCGATCGTCGGCGCCTGGCTGATGATCTTGGTGTTGTCGCACCGGATCTGGTCGGGAGCCCCGTTCTCCAGGTCGCCGTCCGCGACGTCCATGAAGACGGCGGGGGCCGACTGCACCGTCTGCCGGGAGCTTCATGTCGCCCGGCAGCGCGACCGCGACGCCGAGCTTCATCACCTCGTTGGTGGAGGACGGTCCGGTGAGCGTAGGTCCCCAGACATAGGACGCGTCCGACGTCACGGTGCGGTGGTCGCCGGGAACCCATGCGGCCACGCCCTGCCGGCCGCTGACGTTCTGGACGTTGCAGTTGCCGGAACGTCCACGTCGGTGACGCTGATCCGTTCGGTGATGTTCCCGGACTGCGGGTCGAGCTTGCGCTCGTTGACCACCAGTGCAGTCACGGTGCCCACGGGGGCGTTGTTGATAATCGCTTCCCACGACAGGACGTACGCCGAGCATTCCTCGAATGCGCGTGGTCCATATTCCCGCCGACGGGTTGGCTGGGTCGCAGTTGCTGACCAGGGAGGATGTCGCCGCGACCCTCTGTGTGCCGGTTCCACGGGGCAGGGTGAAGTCACGACCGCTGTAGGGCTCGGCCTTGCCGCACGTCTTCACTCTGTCCGAGGAGGTGGTGCGGCGGGTCGGGAACAACCCGGGGTCGGTGGAGCGGTCGCGGCTCGGGGCGACCGTGGTCGTCCACGGGCGGGCGGTGCCGGCGTGTTCGTGTACGGCTGGGCGGACTGGTCCGGGTTCACCGCCGAGGCGCCGGCGTTGGTCACGCCCTTGCTGAGCTTGACCCTCGGAGTGGTGGCCTGCCAGGCGCCGGAGGCGTCCTTCGTGCCCGGCCCAGCCGTGGGGGTTTTGCCGGACACGGGACGGGACGCTGCGGCGGTCAGGGGTGCCATTCTTGAGTTCCCGCCAGTCACGGGTGTTGGTCCTCTCACGCGGGTGGGCGTCCACCAGAGGTGACTCATGGATGGCTGCGAAATCCGTTCGATGACGCAGCACCTCCGGTTGTGGTCAAGCTGCGGGTGGGCTGACCGTCCGGTAGCACTGCGGTGTCACGGCATGCGCAACTCACCGGTGCGGAGCGAGAGTTCGTCGGACAGTCCCCGCCGGTCGGCAGATTCGGCCTGTGTTCGGATCGGTGCAGGAGCAGTTCGAGGGTGGGCGGTGCCGATGCGCCGCTGCCCAAGGCCGCCTTGGCCGCCGTGAGCCGTACGCCTCGTGCGGGGATTCGGGCCGCCAGTTCGGTGGCGAAGCGGCGGGCCCGGTCGCCCCAGTCGTCGCGGGCCATGCTGAAGTGCTGCAGGGTGTCCAGCAGAGTGCGTGCTTCGGAGAGCGTGAACAGGGCCAGGCGTTGTTCACACAGTTCCGGCGAGCGGCGAGCGGCGTGCCGTGGCGGAACACGCGCTGTTTCGCCGCGGGATGCTGTTCTTCCTCCGCAGGGCGGAAGAGCGAATCGCCGGTGTGCTGTGCCGTCTCGAAGGGGACGTGCTCGTGATACGGCTCGCCGGCGTCCTCGAAGGCGATCCGGGGCATCACCGGGGCACACGAGTTGCATCTGGACGACCTGCTCGCGGATCTGCCCAGGCCGGACGCACATGACGGGAGGTGAACGGGAGATATCCCGGGGGCGCACACGACCGACGGCGACGACGAACCGCCGTGGAGGCCCGACGTCGCCGCTGCGCGTCCTGGCGGCCGTCAGGCGATCACCTCGGCCGGTGACGGCACCTGGCTCACGGTGTGGACGATCTACCTCACCCGGTTCGGTGGGCTGAGCGCCTCCGAGTCCACCGTCGGTGCGACCGCTGGGGGCGCCCTGGCCGCCTTCCTCGGCGTCAGGAACTTCCGGACGTTCCTGCCCGTGGCCCTGGTGGCCAACGCCTGCGACACGGCACGTGCGGGCGTCTTCCAGGTCTACGTCATGGGACTGGCCGGCCACCGTGAACGTGTCGCGGAACTCGGCGAGCGGCATCCCTGGGCTCGCTGCCCGCCTGCGGCGTCCTCCTCCTGGCGAACTTCAGGGAAGTCAGCAAGTGGTCAGTATGAGTCCTGAAAAACCTGGGAGCAGCTGCCCTGACACGCGACTCGTTGTAGGGTGTGGAAACAGCCCTTGACCTGCAAAAACGCAGGCAGGGAGCCTACTTGTTGGAGTGCCCCGATGCTGCGTACCATGTTCAAGTCCAAGATTCACCGAGCCACCGTCACCCAGGCCGACCTGCACTACGTGGGATCCGTGACGATCGACGCCGATCTGCTCGACGCGGCCGATCTGCTGCCCGGGGAGCTGGTGCACATCGTGGACATCACCAACGGCGCCCGGCTGGAGACGTACGTCATCGAGGGGGAGCGGGGTTCCGGGGTCATCGGGATCAACGGGGCGGCGGCGCATCTCGTGCAGCCCGGGGACCTGGTGATCATCATCAGTTACGCGCAGGTCGACGAGGCCGAGGCGCGGGAGCTGAAGCCGCGGGTCGTGCATGTCGACGCCGCGAACCGGATCGTGGCCCTCGGTGCCGACGCCTCCGAGCCGGTGCCGGGTTCCGAGCAGCGGCGCGGCCCGCACGCCGTGACGGCCTGAGCCCGGTCGGCCCACTCGGGCGCCGCTCTCGGGTGAGTGGCCCGGCGGTGGTCGGGTAGGCGGGGGGCGACGTCCAGTGACATCGACGATCGCGCGGAGGACCTGATGACGAACCCGCACCCCGACCCCGTCCCACCGGGCCCCCCTCCCACCCCGGAGCCGCCCCCGCCCCCGGACCCGTACCCCAGCCCGGTACCACCTCCGCAACCCGGCCCCGGCCCCGAGCCGACCCCACCCTCACCCGGTCCGGGCCCGCAGCCGGCCCCGCCCGCGCCCGGCCCCCCGGAGCCGTCCCCCTCCCCGATCCCGCCAGGGCCGGAACCCGTACCGAACCCCGAACCGGGCCCACCCCTGACCACCTGAGACAGGGCCTGACACAGGCGCGCCCCTGGGGGGCGCGGCGAACTGCGCGAACGGCCGCGGCGAACCCGCGGCCGCCCACCGGTGACAGCTCTCCGCGCCCCCTAGGGGATCCCGCGCGCGACCACAGCGCTACGCCGAAACCTCACTCCGATCCCCGCCCCACAACGTGTGGAACGCCCCCTCCCGGTCCACCCTCCGATATGTGTGCGCCCCGAAGAAGTCCCGCTGTCCCTGCGTGAGCGCCGCGGGCAACCGGGGGGCGCGCAGCCCGTCGTAGTAGGACAGGGCCGCCGCGAAGCCCGGCGTCGGCACGCCCTGCCGTACCGCCGCGGCCAGCACCTCCCGCCAGTCGTCCTGGGCCGCCGCGATCTCCCGGGCGAACGTCTCGTCGGACAGCAGGCTGGGCAGGTCGGGGCGGGCGTCGTACGCGGCACGGATCCGGTCGAGGAACGCCGCGCGGATGATGCAGCCGGCGCGCCAGATCGCGGAGACGGCACCCTGGTCGATGTCCCAGCCGTACTCCTCGCCGCCCGCCGCGATCTCGTGGAAGCCCTGGGTGTACGACACGATCTTGGACGCGTACAGCGCCTGCTCCACCCGGTCCGCGAAGGCCGCCGCCTCCGCACCGCTCAGCGGCGCAGGCTGGGGACCGGCGAGATGGCGGGAGGCCGCCCGCAGCGCGGCGTGGCCGGACAGGGAGCGGGCGAAGACGGCCTCCGCGATGCCGGAGACCGGGACGCCGAGGTCGAGCGCGATCTGGACGGTCCAGCGGCCCGTGCCCTTCTGCTCGGCCTGGTCCACCACCACGTCCACGAACGGCTTGCCGGTCGCCGCGTCCACATGGGACAGCACCTCGGCGGTGATCTCGATCAGGTAGGAGTCGAGCCGCCCGGTGTTCCAGGTGCGGAAGATGTCCGCGATCCGCGCCGGCGCGTAGCCCGCCACATCCCGCAGCAACTGGTACGCCTCGCCGATGAGCTGCATGTCGGCGTACTCGATGCCGTTGTGCACCATCTTCACGAAGTGCCCGGCGCCGTCCGGGCCCACATGGGTCACACAGGGCGCGCCGTCCTTCGCCTTCGCGGAGATCTTCTCCAGCATCGGGCCCAGCGAGGCGTACGACTCCTTCGACCCGCCCGGCATGATGCTCGGCCCGTGCAGCGCGCCCTCCTCGCCGCCGGAGATGCCGGTGCCGACGAAGTGGATGCCCTGCTCGCGCAGCTCCCGCTCCCGGCGCCGGGTGTCCGCGAAGTGCGCGTTGCCCCCGTCGATGATCATGTCGCCGGGCTCCAGGAGCGGTGCGAACTCCTTGATCACCGCGTCCGTGGGGTCACCGGCCTTGACCATGATCATCAGTCGGCGCGGGCGCTCCAGGGCGGCCACGAACTCCTCGGCGGTCTCGGTCGGGACGAAGTCGCCCTCCTGTCCGAACTCCTTCACCAGATCGTGCGTCCGCGACGCCGTGCGGTTGTGCAGAGCGACCGTGTAGCCGTTGCGCGCGAAGTTCCGCGCGAGATTGCGGCCCATGACCGCGAGGCCGGTGACGCCGATCTGCGCTGAAGTGCTCATACCGCCTGCTCCCTGATCGCCTCGTGAGTACGGCCCCCGTGTGGTACGGGTCCCCGCCCATCCTGACGTGACCCCCGGGCGAGCGCACATCAGACTCGCCGTCCCCGGGAGCGGGCCGCGGGAGCCGACCGTGCCGGACCGGGGAGCGCCTCGTCAACGGCCGTACGATCATGGCCAGTTGGTGCCCATGGAAGGCCGAAACGCCGTCTTGTCGTGCCCGGTGCGCGGCGCATAGCTTTGCCCCTCCTGACGCATGAGGGGACCTCGCGCATGGCCCTAAGCGGCCGGCACCGCCGGTATCAGCCGAACAGGATCAACCGCGCCTCGCTCACGGTCACGGCGGGCGGCGCGGGCCTCGCGCTCCCGCTGATCGCCGCGGGCACGGCCGCGGGTACGGCCACCGGGGCGGACGCCCATACCGGCACCGAGGCCGGTTCCCCCGCGGGCCCGCGGGCCGACACCGGGGACGCGCCGCCCGGCCGGGCCCTCGACGCCTCCGCCCACGACGTGCGCCCCCAGACGACGCCCCAGTCCCGGGCCGGTCGCACCACGATGTACACGGTGGTCCACGGCGACACCCTCTCCGGCATCGCCGACGGGCATCACGTCCCGGGCGGCTGGCGGCGGCTCTACGCGGCCAACCGCGCGACCGTCGGCGCGGACCCCGACCTGATCCTGCCGGGCGAGCGCCTCGGCCTGCACCCCGGGAAGGCGCCCAAGTCCGGTACGAAGCAGCGGACTTCACACCCGGCGAAGCCGAAGGTCCACCACCAGAGCAAAACCACCAAGAGCACCAAGAGCACCAAAAGTACCCAGAGCGCCAAGGCCACCAAGAGCTCCAAGACCGAGACAAGTGCTCACGGGGTCGTCGCCCCGGTCCACGCGGCCATCGGCACCGGATACCGCGTGGCCGGCCCGTACTGGTCGAAGGGCTATCACACCGGCGTCGACTTCCTCGTGCCGACCGGCACCGCCGTGCACGCCGCCGAGGCCGGGGAGGTGGTGGCCGCGGGCTGGGGCGGCTCCTACGGGTACCAGGTGGTGCTCCGGCACGCCGACGGGCACTACACCCAGTACGGCCATCTGTCGGCCATCTCCGTGCGGGTCGGACAGCGCGTCGCCGCCGGTGGTCGCATCGCCCGCTCCGGGGCGACCGGCAATGTCACCGGCCCCCATCTGCACTTCGAGGTGCGCACCGGGCCCGGCTTCGGCTCGGACATCGATCCGCTCGCCTACCTGCGGGCCCACGGCGTCAGGATCTGACCCGCGGCCGTCGCCGGTGCGGGATCGGGCGGCGGGCGTACGGCGCCGTCGGCGCGGGCTCCCCGGGCGGTGCGGGCTCGCCCGCGTCCCCCGGGGCGGTGTCGGCCGCCGGGGCGAGGAGTTCCCGCAGCCCCCGCTCCGTGAGCGGTCCGTCGGCGTGGCCTCGTACGTCCTCCCCGTCGACCCGCTGCCTCGGCACCGAGGAGAGCACCGCGCCGGTGACCCCCTCGGCGGCGGCCGAAAGTTGCGGGGCCGCCGTCCCCGTCTCCTCCATCCGCTCCGTCGTCAGCATGATCAGCCCGCCCGCCGCCAGCACCCCGCACCCCAGGGCGAGCAGGGTGCCCGTCGTGCCGTAGCGGAAGGTCTCGCCGAACATGAGGATGCCGACGGCGGCGGCCAGCACCGGGTTGATGACGGTCAGGGTGGCGAGCGGCGCGGCCAGGCCGCCGCCCGCGTAGGAGGCCTGCGACAGCAGCACGCCGGCCACCGAGAACACGGCGATCAGCGCCAGTGAGAACAGGGTGCCGGGGGAGTCGAGGCCGCCGCCCCAGCCGACGGTGACGGACTTGGTGAACACCGAGGACATGCCGAACGCCGTGCCGGCGGCCGTCGCGAGCAGCACACTGCGCACCGCGGGGTGCCGGTGGGCGGCCCGGCCCGCGCACATCAGCGCCACCACCGCGCCACCGGTGACGATCGCGGCCGCCAGCCGCTGGGCGGCGTCCAGCGCGTGGTCCTGGGAGGAGCCGACCAGGGAGAGCAGCCCGGCGAGCCCGACGGTGGCCATCACGGCGCCCCGCCAGGCGGTCGCCCCGGCCCGGCGGCCGACGCACAGCGCGGCCAGGGGGAGGGCGAAGACGATGGTCAGCGCGCCGAGCGGCTGGACGATGCTCAGCGGACCGTAGGCCAGTGCCACCACGTGCAGCAGCCCGCCGAGGCCGTTGAGCGCGAGCGCGCCCCACCAACCGGGCCTGCGCAGCGGCAGATACGCGCTGGAGGGAGACGTCACGGCCACGCGCTCCTGCACGATCGCGCCGCCCGCGTAGCCGAGGGCGGACACGAGCGACAGCAGCACGGACAGCGCGAGGGCGCTCATCGTCCTCTTCCGCTCATCGGCGTCTCCTGTGCGTGCGGCGGGGGGCCTGGGCCCGGCGCGGCCTACGGTCGGCTTCCATGGTCAACACTCTGCCCGCCCGCGCTCTTCCCGTCGTCGTCCCTGAGCACGCAATGCGTCCTACTCCCGATGGAGTACACCGGTTCGGTGATCATCCCTCAGGTGGGTTACCCAGCGGGAGCCCCCCGACGACCGGTGCGCGAACGGGCCTGGTACGAGTGTCCTCGTGGACCTCGACCCCGAACTCGCCGCCCTGCGCCCGCCGGGCCCCTTCTTCGCCCTGCGCACGGACCCGTACGGGGACCCGGCCGGGCTGCCGACCCTCGCGGCGGCCTACGCCCCGGACGGCCCCGGCGATCCCCTGACCGCGCGGGTGCGCCTCGTCGCCCACCGCCTGCGCGCCCCCGAGCCCCGGGTCGCCGCCTCCCTCGCCCAGCAGGGCCTGGCCGCCCGGCTCTGGTCGGTCGCGCTCGGCTGCGCCGTCCTGTACGGCAGGCTGCCCGATCTGCGCCCGGGCCTGCTGCGCTGGGACATCGGGGCGGCCGCGCCCGACGATCTGTGGCTCACCGAGGTGTCCCCGGGGCCCGGGGATTCCGCCACCACCGCCGCCGCCGCCGCCACCGCCGCCGCCACCACCGCCACCGCCGCGGCCCTCGCCGACGCCGTGCTGCACGGCCATCTGGAGCCCCTGGGGGAGACCCTGAGGGCCCATTACGGGATCGCGTCCGGGCTGCTGTGGGGCAACGCGGGCTCCGCGCTCGCCGGAGCCGCCCGGGAACTGGAGCGCTGGGCCCGCGCCGAGGGCCGTACGGACGCGGCGGCCCGCACCCGCGCGCTCGCCGGTGAACTCTTCGCCCACCCCCTGCTGCGGACCACCGGCACCCGCACGGGCATCGCCTTCCGCCGCCGCAGCTGCTGCCTGTACTACCGGGTTCCCGGCGGCGGCGTGTGCGGCGACTGCTGCTTCTCCCGGCCCCCGGCGGCACCGGGCACCTCAACCGCCGTACCGGACAAGGGGGATGGGCCGACCGGCTGAAGCGCCGTACGAGAGGAGCCCGGCCCGGCGTATTCTTCTCACGGTCCGTCAAATCACCCTCGTCCGCGACGCGTTTGCCCTCTCCCGTCGCGCAATGCCCGGTTTCATGGCATTCGCCCGCCACGATGCAGGCAACGATGTCGAACCTCCGGAGGTCATCCGCAATGAGAGGGACCCGGCGCACACGGCTGTGCCTGGCCTGGGTGATGGCAGCGTCCGCGCTGATCGCCACCCCCGCCGCAGGAGCCGCCGAGCGGACCGACGGCCACCTCACCGACCTGGTGAACCCCTTCATCGGGAGCCAGGACGAGGGCAACACCTTCCCCGGCGCCGCCGTGCCCTTCGGCATGGTGCAGCTCTCGCCCGACACCGGGCACAACACCGGCTACGACTACACCCAGCGCCGGATCCGCGGCTTCTCGCTGGTCCATCTGTCGGGCGTGGGCTGCCGGATCGGCGGCGACCTGCCCGCGCTGCCCACCACCGGCGACGTCACGCAGACCGACGACGCCAAGTACGCGGCCGCCTTCGCGCACGGCGACGAGACCGCGAGCCCCGGCTACTACCGCGTCGGCCTCGCCTCCGGCATCCACGCCGAGTTGACCGCCTCCGCCCGCACCGGCGTGCAGCGCTACACCTTCCCCGCCACCACCAAGGCCAACGTCCTGCTGAACGCGGCCCAGTCGCTGCACAAGGCGAGCGGCAGCAAGGTGGAGATCCTGGACGACCGCACCGTGCGCACCGAGATCACCGGGCACGGCTTCTGCCGGGACACCGGTCCGTACACGGTCTACACGATCACCCGGTTCAGCCGGCCCTTCACCGCGTACGGCACCTGGGACGGCGCCACCGTCACCGCGGGCTCGCGCGCCGGACGGGGCGGCGCCTATGTCCGCTTCGACACCACCGGGGACCGTACGGTCGAGGCGACCACCGCGCTCTCGTACGTCGACCCGGCGGGCGCCGCGGGCAATCTGCGGGCCGAGGGCGGCCGGTCCTTCGACACCGTGCGCCGGGCGGCCCGCGCGCGGTGGGAGGCGCGGCTCGCGGGGGTGCGGGTGCGGGGCGGCACCGACACCCTGCGCCGTACGTTCTACTCCTCGCTGTACCGCTCGTACCTCGCGCCCAACCTCGGCGGCGACGCCGACGGCCGCTACTTCGGCTGGGACCGGCGCGTGCACCGCGCGCGGGGGTTCACGTACTACCAGAACTGGTCGCTGTGGGACACCTACCGCACCCAGGCCCAGCTGCTCGCCCTGCTCGCGCCGCGCGAGGCGCGGGACATGGCCCGCTCGGTGGTGGCGATCGACGAGGACGGCGGCTGGCTGCCCAAGTGGGGCTACGGCCCGGTCGAGACGAACGTGATGAGCGGCGACCCGGTCACCCCGTTCCTGACCACGGCCTATCAGATGGGCCTGCTGAAGGGCTTCGAGGAGCGGGCCTACCGGGCGCTGCGCAAGAACGCGGACGGGGTGCCGCCCGCCGCCAACCCGGGCATCGGGCGGGAGGCCAACGCCGAGTACATCAGGGACGGCTTCGCCCCGTTCGACAAGGACCGGCCGCTGGCCAAGATGGGCGACTCCGACTACCACCACGGCGCCTCCGTCACCCTGGAGTACGCCCTCGCCGACGCCATGCTCGCCCAGATGGCCCGGGGCCTCGGGCATGACGCCGACGCGGCGCGGTACGCGGCCCGCTCGCGCCACTACCGCACCATCTTCGACCCCTCGACCGGCTTCTTCCGGGCCCGGGACGCCTCCGGCGCCTTCACCGGCTCTCCCGACCCGGCGCTCGGCACCGGCTTCCACGAGGGCACGGCCTGGCAGTACCAGTGGCTGGTGCCGCAGGACCTGACCGGCATGGTCGGGCTGATCGGCGGCAAGCGCGCCGCCAACGACCGCCTGGACTCCTTCTTCGCCTACGACCGGCTGCTCGCCGACCCGGCGCGGACGGCCCGTGAGGTGTGGGTCCACGGCAACGCGTACGCGTACTACAACGCGGCCGTCTACAACCCGATGAACGAGCCCGATCTGATCGCGCCCTACACCTACCTCGCCACCGGCCAGCCGTGGAAGACCACCGACGTGGTGCACGCGGCCCTGACCCTGTTCACCGACGGCCCCACCGGCATGACCGGCAACGACGACCTCGGGACCATGTCCGCCTGGAACGTGCTGTCGTCCATCGGGCTGTTCCCGATCCAGCCCGGCTACGACACCTGGGGCCTGTCCACCCCGGTCTTCGACCGCGTCGACCTCGCCCTGGACCGCCGCTACTGGCCGAGCGGGGGACTGACCGTCACCGCGCCGGGCACCTCGGCCGCCGACCGCTACGTGCAGGGTGTGCGCGCCGACGGTTCGGCCCATGGGCGGACGTATCTGACGACGCGTGCGCTGCGCTCCCTGCGCTCGCTGGCGTTCACGGTCGGCCCGCGCCCGTCAGGGTGGGGTACGTCGGCCCAGGCGGCGCCCCCGGTACTGAAGTGACCTCAGGCGACTCCTGAGTCCCGCCCCGTTCGGCGGGGCGGGACTTTATCCGTTGTTAACTGAGCGTATATCGATCACACTTGACCGTAATCGACTGTCGGGGATTGACTGAAGTTCCCTTCCGTCGACGCGCGAGGCAAGCCCGTGACCTCCGATTTGCTCGCTCCCCTCGACCTGGCCTTCTGGAACATCGAGTCCGACCGGCACCCGATGCACCTGGGCGCACTTGGTGTCTTCGGCGCGCACTCGCCGACCGCGGGCGCCCACGCCGCCGACCTGCTCGCCGCCCGCGCCGCCGCCGTCCCCGGGCTCCGCCTGCGCATCCGCGACGTCTGGGGGCCGCTCGCCTTCGGCGGCGCCACCCGCGAGGCGGACCCGGACTTCGACCCGCTGAACCATGTACGGCTGCACGCGCCGACCGGCGACTTCCACGCGGTGGCCGGACGGCTGATGGAGCGTCCGCTGGAGCGCGACCGGCCGCCCTGGGAGGCGCATGTCCTGCCCGGCGCGGACGGGGTCTCCTTCGCCGTGCTCTTCAAGTTCCACCACGCCCTCGCCGACGGGCTGCGCGCGCTCAAGCTCGCCGCGGGCGTCCTCGATCCGATGGACATGCCCGAGCGGCCGGCCCGCCCCGTGGAGCCGCCGCGCCGCGCGTTGCCGGCCGTGCGCGCGCTGCCCGGCATGCTCCCCGGCCTGGTCAGGGGCGCCCTCCTGGACGCGGGGCGGGCCCTGGACATTGGCGCCTCCCTCGCCCTGTCCACCCTGCGCATGCGCCCCAGCACCGCCCTCGCCTCCCCGCCCAGCGGCACCCGCCGCACCGCGGGCGTCGTCCTGGACATCGACGATGTGCACCGGGTGCGCAAGACCGCGGGCGGCACCGTCAACGACGTCCTGATCGCGGTCGTCGCCGGTGCGCTGCGCCGCTGGCTCGACGAACGCGGCGACGGCAGCACCGGGGTGGCGCCGCGCGCCCTGATCCCCGTCTCCCGGCGCCGCCCGCGCACCGCCCAGCCACCCGGCAACCGGCTCTCCGGCTATCTGATACGGCTCCCCGTGGACGAGCCCGACCCGCTCGACCGGCTCGCCGCCGTACGCACCGCGATGGTCCGCAACAAGGACGCGGGCCCCGACCGGGGCGCCGGCGCGGTCGCGCTGCTCGCCGACCATGTACCGGCGCTCGGCCACCGGCTCGGCGGCCCGCTCGTCGGCCAGGCGGCGCGGCTGTGGTTCGACATCCTGGTCACGAGCGTGCCGCTGCCCGGCGTGGGACTGCGGCTCGGCGGCCACCAGCTGACCGAGGTCTACCCGCTGGCCCCGCTCGCCCCCGGCCAGTCGCTCGCCGTCGCGATCTCGACGTACCGCGGACGGGTGCACTACGGCCTGGTCGCGGACGCGGCGGCGGTACCGGACCTGGACCGGTTCGCGCACGCGGTGTCGACGGAGGTGGCGACGCTGCTGGCGGCCTGCGACTGCTGAGGGGCGGGGCCCGGCCGGATCCGCCCCGCCCCCGGTTTCCCAACGGTTCGGCCCCTGCTCCGATCGGGTTTCGCCTCCGCCCCCCGCGCTCCGTTAGAATTTCGCGTTCGATAGCGGGCGTGAGTCGGAGCGCTGCGCGGGATCAGGGAAACGGCAGCGCGATGACGGTGACAGAAGACGGCTCCATGGCCACGGACGCCACGGCCACGGACCCCAGGGCAGGGGATCCCCTGGTCGTGGAACCCATGGCCGTGGATCCCATGGTCGTGGACCCCATGGCCGCGGAAGAGGTCGTCCACGGCCCGGGGATCGACCCCGAGCGCCTGGCCGTCTGCCTCAGCGTGCTGGAGGAGCTCGACACGATCGACGTCGACCACCCCGACGCGATCCTGGTGCGCCGGGCCACCTCGTCCGTCTACCGGACGGTCAAGCAGCGCCGCCGCCAGGAGCGCCGGGCCGCCAAGACCGCGCACGACCGCGCGGTCACCGAGGCCACCGCCACCGGCTCCGCCGAGCGCATCGACGACGAGACCGAGGGCATCCTGCCCTCCTCCAAGGTCGAGGAGGGCCGCATCGCCGGCATACTCCAGCGCCCGCGCTCCTGCTACACCTGCAAGACCCGCTACGTCGAGGTCGACTACTTCTACCACCAGCTCTGTCCGCAGTGCGCCGGTCTGAACCGCGCCAAGCGGGACGCCCGCGCCGACCTCGGCGGCAAGCGCGCCCTGCTCACCGGCGGCCGCGCCAAGATCGGCATGTACATCGCGCTGCGGCTGCTGCGCGACGGCGCGCACACGACGATCACCACCCGGTTCCCCAAGGACGCCATCCGCCGCTTCAAGGCGATGGAGGACTCGGCGGACTGGCTGCACCGTCTGGAGGTCGTCGGCATCGACCTGCGCGACCCGGCGCAGGCCGTATCCCTGGCCGAGCGGGTCGCCGAGGCGGGCCCGCTCGACATCCTGATCAACAACGCGACGCAGACCGTACGCCGGCTGCCCTCGGCGTACGCCGCGCTGGTCGAGGGCGAGAGCGCCCCGCTGCCCGCCGGTGAGCTCCCCGCCCACCAGGTGATCGGCGCCTTCAACTCCGGCGCCGTCGACGGCATCGCCGCGCTGCCCCTCGGCGCCGGTGCCCTGGAGGCGCGGACCGCCGGCCTGGACGCGCAGCAGGTCGCCGACCTCGCGCTGGTCGCGGGCAACGCCAGCGTCGCCCGGCACCTGGACGGGACCGCGATCGACGCGGGCGGCCTGGTCCCGGACGTCGTGGACTCCAACACCTGGGTGCAGTCCATCGAGCAGATCTCCCCGGTGGAGCTGCTGGAAACCCAGCTGTGCAACTACACGGCGCCGTTCATCCTGATCAGCATGCTCCGCCCGGCGATGGCCGACGCGGCCCGCAAGGCGGCGCGCGGACGGTCGTACGTCGTCAACGTCTCGGCGATGGAAGGGGTGTTCAGCCGCGGCTACAAGGGCGCCGGGCACCCGAACACCAACGCGGCGAAGGCGGCCATGAACATGGTGACGCGGACCAGCGCCCAGGAGATGTTCGACACCGACGGCATCCTCATGACCTCCGTCGACACCGGCTGGATCACCGACGAGCGCCCGCACTACGACAAGCTGCGCCTCGCCGAGGCCGGTTTCCACGCGCCCCTGGACCTGGTCGACGGCGCGGCCCGCGTCTACGACCCGATCGTGCGCGGCGAGGACGGCGACGACGTGTACGGCGTCTTCCTCAAGGACTACGCGCCCGGCAAGTGGTAAGAGGCGCCACGCGTTGATCTCCGGGGTGCGCCCCGGGGGTCAGTCGACCGCGTCGAGCCGGCAGTGCCGGGCGGCGACCAGCTCCAGGACCGTGCGCCAGTCCTCCAGCACACCGGCGTCGAAGCCCGCCGTACGGCCCTCCTCGCGGGCCAGCCGCAGCCGCAGGACGTCGTCGTCGGCGGCGCCCGCGTCCCCGCGCACCAGCCGGAACACCCGCTCCCCGAGCAGCGGCCGTACCGCCGCGGCGGCGCGGCGGGCCGAGTCCGCCTCGTCGCCCGGGGCCAGCAGCGGTCCGATGCCCTGGACCAGTCCCGCCACCTGGAGCTCCTTGTCGGCGGGGCGGCCCCGGCGCAGCAGCGCGGCGGTCCGCAGCGCGTGCTGGGGCCGCCCGGCGTGCAGCAGGTCCATCAGCTCCTCGACGCTGCGCAGCTCCATGCGTCCGTCCTTCCGCGAGAGGGCCGTGTCGGGCGCCAGCAGACCATGGTCAGCTTGCGGCCCGGCCAACGGCACCTGAACTGCGTCGCGAACCGTGCGACGTAGGCCGAACGGGTGATACTGACCGTCGTGTCCGCGATGCGCTTTGTTATGTATAGCTGCATATTGGACGGTATTGGGTTGCCGTTCGAAACGCGATAGTTACCCCTTGTTTGCACTCCCTATCGAGCGGCAGTCCGCTCATTTGGTTAATCTGGAGTGGACGGACAGCGAAAAGGGGTCCCACCCACACCCATTTCGTCCGTCCGGGAGCGTGCCGTGGATCATCGGCCCGCTCCGCCCGAAGAACCGGCGCCACCGCGTCCGAGCTGGCCTTCCATCCAGACCCGAGCGGGCGGCGAGCGCCGGAGCGCAGACTGTCCGGTACGCCCCGAGGGTGACCCGACACATAAGGAGTGCGCGGTGACACCGGAGACGACGAAACGCGAGCAGAGCCCCGAAGAGAACCCGAAGCGCCCGGGCCGCAGGCCCGGAGAACTCGGCAGCCTCGACGTGTGGGCCCGGTCCGCCCCCATCCGCCTCGCGGGCTACGAGGAGGACCTCGCCGAACCCCACATCCTGCCGAGCGTGGACTGACCCCCTCGCTCGTGATCGCCGCCGCGCATGGGCGTGATGCGAGAATCACGCCCATGCCGATCAGAACAGCCGTACCCGAGGACTGGCCACTGATCTGGCCCTTCTGGCACCGGATCGTCGCCGCCGCCGAGACGTACACCTGGGATCCCGACACCGACGAGCCCGCCGCCCGCGCCCTGTGGACGGGCCCGGGCAAGCGTGTGTACGTCGCCGAGGACCCCACGGGCACCGTGACCGGCTCCGCCTACCTCGCGGCGAACTACGGCGGCCCCGCCGCCCATGTCGCCAACGCCGGATTCATGGTCGATCCCGCCCACACCGGCCGGGGGGTCGGCCGCGCCCTCGCCGAGCACGTCCTCACCGAGGCCGTCCGCCACGGCTACCGCGCGATGGTCTTCAACGCCGTCGTCGAGACCAATCCCGCCGTACGCCTGTGGACCTCACTCGGCTTCACGGTCCTGGCCACGATCCCCGAGGCGTTCGAACACCCCCGCCACGGCCTGGTCGGTCTGCACGTCATGCACAGGTCGCTCGTCCGACCCTCGTGGAAATCCCCGGCCCCGCCCGGCGCGGGCGGATAGCCTCGGCGCTGTTCATGTCGACACGGGGAGGGGCAGGACATGCGGGAGCGTGACTGGATCGGGCAGGCGGGGGAGCTGTTCGAGGCGGCGATGTTCCGGGGGGACCCGGACGCGCCGGCGCGGTCGGACGAGGTGCTGGACGCGGTCGAGGCGCCGCTCGCGCTCGCCCGGGGCAAGATGCTGCACGTGCGCTTCCTGGGCGACCGTGTCGAACGGCCGGAGGAACTGGGGCTGTTCGAGCGCGCCGCCGAGCTGTACCGGCGCCTCGGGGACGGCCGGGGGGAGGCCGACGCGCTGTTCTGGATCGGCTGCTGGCACCAGGTGGTGAAGGGGGAAGGACCGGCCGGTGTGCCGTACTTCGAGCGGTCGTACGCGCTGGCGCGGGACACCGGAGACCGCAGGACGATGTCGTACGCCGTGCGGCATCTCGGCTTCGCCGACAAGGACGCCGGGCGCTTCGAGCGGGCCCGGGAGCGGCTGACCGAATCGGTGGCGCTGCGCCGGGAGATCGGCTTCCCGGCGGGCGAGGCGGCCGGGCTGGTGGCGCTCGGCTACCTCGCCGCCGAGACCGGGGACCCGGCGACCGCGTTCGGGCGCCTCGACGAGGCCCGGAAGGTCGCCGCGAGCTGTGGCGCCGAAGCGGTGTCCGGGTGGGTCGAGGAGGCCCAGCGGCTCATCGGGGAGCGGGAGTTGAGGGATGAGGGGGGCGCCCGGGCCTAAGTGCCCGGGCGCCGCCCGTCTCAGTCGCCCAGCGGCGCCGTACGAAGCCACGGCAGCGAGCGCTCTATCTCCTCCGCCAGCTCCAGCAGGACGCCCTCCGTGCCGGGGCGGCCCACCAGTTGGACGGCGGCGGGGGCGCCCGAGGGCAGGGCGCCGACGGGGACGGACATCGCGGGCCAGCCGGTCAGGTTCCAGGGCGGGGTGAACGGCGAGTAGGCCGAGTTGGCGAGGACGTTGCGCAGCCAGCCGCGCTCGTGCCAGGGCCCGGCGGCGGGGGAGCGGCGGGCCAGGGCCGGGGTGAGCAGCACATCGTGCTCGGTGAGGAAGGGAGTCAGCCGGGCGCACAGCCGCTCGCGTTCGGTGCCGGTGCGGACCGAGCGGACGAAGCGCCGTCCGATCGCCGCGTGCACCCGGGTGCGCCGGGCCAGCCGCGCCGGGTCCAGGCCCTCGGCGTCCACCGCCGTCCCCGCCGTCCAGTGCTTGAGCGCGTTCACCCCCATCGTCAGGGGGTACGGCGGTTCCGCCCGGCGCACCCGGTGGCCCGCCCGCGCCAGCGCCCCCGCCGCCTGCCGGACCGCGCTCGCGTACGGGCGGCCGACGCCCGCCACGGGGAGCGGATTGCGCAGCGCCACGGCGATCGTGCGCCCCGCGGGCTCCTCGGCAGCGGGGACGTCCCGACCGGCCAGGACGCCCAGCATCAGCCGCAGATCCTCGACCGTGGTGGCCAGCGGGCCGTTCTCCGACATGCCGAACCAGTCGCCGTGGCCGATCCCGGCCGGCACCACCCCGAAGCCCGGCTTCAGGGTGACGAGTCCGCAGTTCGCCGCCGGGATGCGCAGGGAGCCCATGCCGTCGTTGCCGAGCGCGATCGGCACGAACCCCGCGGCCACGGCGGCGGCACTGCCCCCGGAGGAGCCGCCCGCCGTGCGCGTGGTGTCCCAGGGGTTGCGCGAGGCGCCGTACGGCCCCTCGGTCGTACCGAAGACACACAGCTCGGGCACGTTCGTCAGGCCCACCACCACCGCGCCCGCCGCCCGCAGCCGCGCCACCGTGACATGGTCCTCGGCCGCCGGGGTGTCCGGGGTCGCGGTGGAGCCGTCGCGATGGGCCTCGCCGCGCACCGCCAGATTGTCCTTCACCGCCACCGGCACACCCGCGAGCGGCAGTTCGGTCAGATCGGCGCGCGCGCCCACCTCGTCCGCCTCGGCGAGCGCCGTGTGCGCTCGTACGGTGCGGAACGCCTCGATCCGCCCGTCGTACCGCTCGATCCGCGCCAGGTGCTCCGCCACCACCTCCCGTGGCGTCACCCGCTTCTCCCGCACGGCGGCGGCTATGTCGGCGGCGCTCCGCCCGGCCCAGTTCCCCACGGCACTCCTCGGTCACTCGTCGGCTACTCGCCGGTACGCACAGGGCGCAGGGAGAACTGTGCCCCGTCGAGGACGGTACGTCGAGGGTCCGCCGGCCGTCGGAGGGGAATGCGTTCCTCAGCGAGCCCGAAGCGAGCCCGAAGCGAATCCGCAGCGACCCCGGAGCGAGCCCGGAGCGAGCCCGACGCCCGCCCCTGACGAGCCCGACCCGTGAACGCCCGGAACCCAGCAGGGAGCATCCCGCATGCATGATGACCGCACTCTGGTGGAGGACCGCCTGCGCCGCGTCCTGGCCGAGCGCATCCGCCCGGCCGTGTACCCCGAGTCCGTGCCGCTCCAGGTGGCGGTGTGGCACGCGCCCGGCGAGCCCGTGCCGGTCGCCGAGGGGCTCGCCGCCGAGCCCCGGCCGATCGAGGTGGGCACCCGGTGGGGCGCCCCCTGGGGCACCAGCTGGTTCCGGGTGACCGGGACCGTGCCGAAGGCGTGGGCGGGCCGGACCGTCGAGGCCCTGCTCGACCTGGGCTTCGAGCAGGACCTGCCCGGATTCCAGTGCGAGGGCCTGGTCCACCGGCCCGACGGGACCCCGGTGAAGGGCCTCAACCCGCGCAACCAGTGGGTGCGGATCGGGGCCCCCGTCGCGGGCGGCGAGCCGGTGTGCCTGCACATCGAGGCCGCCGCCAACCCGCTGGTCTTCGGTCCGGGGCCCACCCCCCTCGGCGAGAAGGAGACCGCCGGGAGCGAGCCCCTGTACACGCTCGGCCGCATGGACCTCGCCGTCTTCGACGACACCGTGTGGCAGCTGGTCCTCGACCTGGAGGTGCTCGGCGAACTGATGGCCGAGCTGCCGGTCGACGCCGCGCGCCGGTACGACATCCTGCGCGCCGTCGAACGGTCCCTGGACGCCGTCGACCTCCAGGACGTGAACGGCACCGCGGCCCGCGCCCGCGAACAGCTGACCGGTGTCCTGTCCACGCCCGCCGTGCCGTCCGCCCACCGGATCAGCGCCGTCGGGCACGCGCACATCGACTCGGCGTGGCTGTGGCCGCTGCGCGAGACGGTGCGCAAGGTGGCCCGGACGGCGGCCAACATGACCGCCCTCGTCGAGGACCGGCCGGAGTTCGTGTTCGCCATGTCCCAGGCGCAGCAGTGGGCCTGGGTGAAGGAGCACCGGCCCGAGGTGTGGGCCCGGGTGCGCGAGGCGGTGGCGAAGGGGCGGTTCGTGCCGGCCGGCGGGATGTGGGTGGAGGCGGACACCAACATGCCCGGCTCCGAGGCGATGGCCCGGCAGTTCGTGCACGGCAAACGGTTCTTCCTGGAGGAGTTCGGCCTGGAGAACGAGGAGGTGTGGCTGCCCGACACCTTCGGCTTCGCGGCCGGGCTGCCGCAGATCATCCGGGCGGCGGGCGCCAAGTGGCTGCTGACGCAGAAGATCTCCTGGTCGAGGACGAACAGCTTCCCGCACCACACCTTCCACTGGGAGGGCATCGACGGCAGCCGGGTCCTCACCCACTTCCCGCCCGTCGACACCTACAACTGCGCCCTGCACGGCTCCGAACTCGCCCACGCCGCACGCAACTTCCGGGAGAAGGGCCGCGCCCGGCACTCCCTCGCGCCCACCGGCTACGGCGACGGGGGCGGCGGCACCACCCGCGAGATGGTGGGCAGGGCGGCCCGGCTGCGCGATCTGGAGGGCTCGCCCACCGTCGTCTGGGAGACCCCGGGCGCCTTCTTCGAGAAGGCGGCGGCCGAATACCCCGACGCCCCTGTGTGGGTCGGCGAGTTGTACCTGGAACTGCACCGCGCCACCCTCACCAGCCAGGCCGGGACCAAGCGGGGCAACCGGCGCAGCGAACACCTGCTCCGGGAGGCCGAACTGTGGTCCGCGACCGCCGCCGTTCGCACCGGACACCCCTACCCCTACGCGGAGTTGGACCGCGTCTGGAAGACGGTCCTGCTGCACCAGTTCCACGACATCCTGCCCGGCTCCTCCATCGCCTGGGTGCACCGGGAGGCACGGGCGACCTATGCCCGGGTCGCCGGAGAGCTGGAGGCGATCATCGCCGGGGCGCAGCGGGCGCTGGCGGGGGAGGGGCCCCGGGAGCTGGTCTTCAACGCGGCGCCGTACGAGCACGACGGGGTACCGGCGGCGGGCGCCCGGCCGGTCCCGGGGGCGAGGCCGGGGACGGTGCCGGAGCGCCGCGCGGCGGGCGGGTACGTGCTCGACAACGGGCTGCTGCACATCGAGATCGACGCCCGAGGTCTCGTCGTCTCCGCCCGCGATCTCACCGCCGACCGCGAGGCCGTCGCCCCCGGCGCGGCGGCCGGACTCCTCCAACTCCACCAGGACTTCCCGAACATGTGGGACGCCTGGGACGTCGACTCCTTCTACCGCAACACCGTCACCGACCTCACGGACACCGACGAGATCGGCGTCGGCGAGGACGGGACCTCGGTACGGATCGTCCGCTCCTTCGGCAACTCCCGTGCCACACAGGTGTTCTCGCTGCCCCCGGGGGAGCGGCGGCTGGTCGTCGACACGGAGGTCGACTGGCACGAGACGGAGAAGATCCTCAAACTGGCCTTCCCGCTCGACCTGCACGCCGAACGGTACGCGTCGGAGACCCAGTTCGGGCATGTCTACCGCCCCACCCACACCAACACCTCATGGGAGGCAGCCAAGTTCGAGGCGTGCAACCACCGCTTCGTCCACCTGGAGGAGCCCGGCTGGGGCGTGGCCCTCGTCAACGACTCGACGTACGGGCACGACGTCACCCGCGCGGTACGGACCGACGGCGACCGGGGTACGACCACCACGGTCCGGGCCTCCCTGCTGCGCGCCCCGCGCTTCCCCGACCCCGAGACCGACCAGGGCACCCACCGCTTCCGGCACGCCCTCGTCCCCGGCGCCACGATCGCCGACGCGGTCCGCGAGGGCTGGCGGGTCAACCTGCCCGAACGCCGTACGACCGGCGCCCATGACGTCGCCCCGCTGGTCACCGCGGACGACGACGCGGTCGTCATCACGGCGGTCAAGCTCGCCGACGACGGCAGCGGCGATGTGGTGATCCGCTTCCACGAGGCCCACGGCGGCCGGGCCCGGCCCACCCTCACGGCCGGCTTCGCGTTCAGCGCTCCCACGGCGACCGACCTGCTGGAACGCCCGCTGGCGGACGCCCCGCAACCGGTTCACGAGGGCCCGCGGATCACCGTACGGCTGCGCCCCTTCGAGCTGATGACGCTGCGCCTGCGCAGGCCCTGAATCAGTCCTCGGGCGGCGCCAGTTCGGCCAGCCGGTCCAGGACGCGGCGGGTGCCGGGATGCCCGCCCGTCCCGGCCCGGTACACCGCGTGCACGCCGCGGTGCACCGGGGCGACCTGCGGCTACGACCGCTCGGCCGCGCCCGCCAGCCGGGTCGGCGGCAGGTACTCGCGCACGTACGTCCGGTCCCAGCACGCCCCCGTCTGACGCAACTCCCGCCAGGAGGTGTAGCGGTAGCGGAAGAGGCGGGCGCGCACGTAGCGCGGTGGGGTGTCCGGTGGGAAGGGGGAGCGGCGCAGCAGTCGTAGCGTGTCGCGGTCGTTCTCCAGGAGGCGTTCCATCAGACCGCCGAACCACTCACCGGCGTACGCGGGCGACAGCGCGGCGAACCACATCAGCCAGTCCAGGCGCAGATGGTACGGCGCGAACTGCCGCGGCCAGTGGCGCAGTCGGCCCGGCTTGCCCTTGAACTCGTACTCCCGCCAGTCCGAGTCCTCCCGGGCCACCTCGTCCAAGGTGCCCTCCACGACCACCTCGTAGCGCACCCGGCTGACGCTGCCGAAGGCGCCGTAGGTGTTGACCAGATGGAGCGGGTCGAAGGAGCGGTTCATCACCTGGCGCCGGGAGATCATGTTCACCACCGGGTGATAGCTGAGGAACAGCAGCAGCGCGGTGAGCGCGAGGACCACGATCTCGTACCAGAGGGGCGCGGACGGCAGGGACGGCGCCGTCGCCGGGAGCCGCAGCGCGGAGACCGCCAGCACGATGGTGATCCAGTTCAGCCAGGAGAAGTTGCCGGAGAGCACCAGCCACAGCTGGGTCACGATCATCAGCGCGGCGGCGGCCGAGGCGATCGGCTGGGGCGTGAACAGCAGGAACGGCACCACCAGTTGGGTGAAATGGTTCGCGGCGACCTCCAGCCGGTGCAGCGGCTTCGGCAGATGGTGGAAGAACCAGCTCAGCGGGCCCGGCATCGGCTGGGTCTCGTGGTGGTAGTAGAGGCAGGTCAGCTCGCGCCAGCACGCGTCGCCGCGCAGCTTGATCAGCCCGGCGCCGAACTCCACCCGGAACAGGATCCAGCGCAGCAGAAAGAGCACCAGCACCGGCGGCGCCACCTTGTCGTTGCCGAGGAACGCGGCCAGGAAACCGGTCTCCAGCAGCAGCGACTCCCAGCCGAACGCGTACCAGGTCTGGCCCACGTTCACGATCGACAGATACAGCGCCCACGGCACCAGCCACAGCACGATCGCCGCCCACAGCGGTAGCGCCGCGTCCGCCCCGGCGAGCAGCGCCGCCGACACCGCGCAGCCGAGCCATGCCGTGGCCGCGAAGAAGCGGTCCGAGTAGTGCAGGTGGAACAGGCTCGGCGCGCGCCGGAACCGGATCCGCGCCACATAGTGCGGGATCGGCAGCATGCCCCGCTCGCCCAGCAGCGCCCGGAACTGGAAGGCGGCCGCCAGGAACGCCACGAGGTACACGGCGGCCAGCGCCCGCTGGAGGACCAGTCGGCTCAGCCAGTAGTCGGGTGCGGTGAACCAGTCCACGGCCGCCTCGTCTCCCTCGCGCCGGATCCCCCCGAGTTGCCAGTGAAACGGGAGCAAAGCAAATAATAGTGATAATTCACCCACAGTGATGCGGAGTGCACGGTGCGCATACCCACCGGATCCATGCTCATGGCCTGCGTGCTGCTGTCGGTGGGGCTGCTCCTCACCGGGTGTGCGGGCGCCGCCGTCAAGGAGGCCCAGCTGGGTGAGGAGGTCTTCCTCCAGCCCGCCGCCGAGCAGGGGCCCAACCCCTTCACCGCCTCCATGGCGACCGGCCCCGCCCGCACCGGCACGCCCCGGCCGACCGGCACCGGTCGCACCGCCGACGTCAGCGCGCCGCCCGCCGGTCTCGCCGTCGCCCCGCTGGCGGCGGCCCGCGCCCTGTCCGGCGGCACCCCGGGGCTCTACAGCGGCAGCGTCCGCGTCGCCGGCTGCGATGTCGAGCGGCAGATCGGCGGACTGACGGCGGACCCGGCCCGGGGGGACGCATTCGCCCATGTGGCCGGTGTCTCCCGGACGGATCTGCCCGGCTATCTGCGCGCCCTGACCCCGGTCCTGCTGCGCGCCGACACCCGCGTCACCAACCACGGCTACCGCGACGGGCAGAGCGCCGGGTACCAGGCCGTGCTCCAGGCGGGCACCGCCGTGCTGGTCGACAACCGGGGCGTGCCCCGGGTGCGCTGCGCCTGCGGGAACCCGCTGCGCCCGCCCGAGGAGGCCCGGGGCGGGGTCGGCGCGCGCGGCACCGCCTGGTCGGGCTACCGGCCGAACCAGGTCATCGTGGTGACCCCGGCGCCCCAGGCCGTCGGCAGCCTCACGCTCCTGGACGCGGGGACGAACACCTGGATAGAGCGCCGGCTCGGCCCCGACGTCCGCAACGACCACCTCGTGGCCCCGCCGGCCGTCGCCGACACCGCGCCCCCGGATCCGGGCCTCACCGGCTTCCCCCACCCGCCCCGCCCGGACACCGGTCAGCCGAGTCCCCGGGAGAGCAGGTCGAACACCGCGACGGGCGAGGTCGGGGGAGCGCTGATCGACACCGTTCGGCCAGCACGGGGAAGCGGTGCGGGCCGTGGCGAGCGCGCGGACGATCGCCGTACCCGGGCGAACGGGACCGGCACGGGGACCCGGGAACGGAGCACACGGGCCGTGAACCAGGGGGACCTCAGATCGGACACGGTGACGCACAACTCCGGGGGGAGGGCCGACACCGGGGGTCATGGAGTCGAGGGAACGAGAGGCACTGGGGGGCACACCGCCGGAGGGACGAGGGGCACCGGGGGGCACGCCGCCAGGGGAACGACGGACACCGGGACGCACGCCGCCGGGGGCAGGTCGGACACCGGTTCGCACAGCGCCGCCCTCGCCGATGGACATGGCACGCACGCGGCGGACGAGCGGCTGACTCCGGCACCGGACGCGCGCGGCACTGCGGGTACGACCGGGGAGGGGACGCGGACGGCCGATGCGTCCGGCATCCCTGCCGCGACCGGTGACTCGACGCGGGCGGCTGATGGGTCTCGTGCTCCGGCTGTGGCCGAGGATGGGGCTCGGACGCCCGATGCGTCCAGCCCCCCTGCCGCGTTTGGGGCCGCGACGCGGACGGCCGACGCATCCGCCGCTCCGGCCGCGACCGAGGTCGGGACACGGGCGGCCGATGCGTCTCGCGCTCCGGCTGTGACCGGCGACGGGGCGCGGACGCCTGACGCGTCCGCCGCTCCGGCCGCGACCGGCCACGGCACTCGGACGGTCGACCCGCCCAGCGCCCCTGCCACGACCGGCAACGCGACCCGGGCGGCCGACGTATCCGTCCCCCCGGCCGCGACCGGCCACCGTACCCAGGCGGCTGATGCGTCCAGCGCCCCTGCCGCGACCAGCCACCGTACCCAGGCGGCTGATGCGTCCAGTGCCCCTGCCACCACCGGCAACGCGACCCGGACGGCCGACGCATCCGTCCCCCCGGCCGCGACCGGCCACCGTACCCAGGCGGCTGACACGCCCAGCGCCCCTGCCGCGACCGGCCACCGTACCCAGGCGGCCGACATGTCCAGCGCCCCTGCCACGACCGGCAACGCGACGCGGACGGCCGACGCATCCGTCCCCCCTGCCGCGACCGGGGTCGGGACGCGGGCGGCCGACGCATCCGCCGCCCCTGCCGCGACCAGCCACCGTACCCACGCGGCCGACCCGCCCAGCGCCCCCGCCACGACGGGCCAGGGCATCCCGACGGCCGAAACCCACGGCACGGCCGACGACCCCGGCCGGGGGACGACCGTGACCGCCGCCTCCCCCGAGGCGCGTGCCGTACTCTCCGCCTCGGTCCGTCCCTCGGCTCCGTCGGACTCCTCGGCCCCACCGGCGGCTGCCAGGTCCACGCCCTCCGCCGCCCCCTCCCTCCTCGACCCCCTCGCCTATCCCCCCGGCACCTCCCTCTACAACACGGCTCCCTTCGGCGATTCGCTCATGCCCCAGGGTTCCGACGAGATCGGTCCGCCGAACGTCACGGACACGCCCGCCATGCCCGACCCCAGCGGCACCGACGCGTCGGTGGTTCCCGGTGACACGCCCGAACCCGGCGGCAGCGCCGGGGGAGTCGCCCCCACCCCCGCCGACGTGCCCGGCGGCTGACCGCGGGCCGGGCCGTGGGCCCCGGACCGGTCGAAGAATCCGGCGAATCCTGGCAGGGTGGGCCCATGGCTGATCGGGGAGCGAGTGCCCTGTCACTCCCGGAGGACTGGCCCGCCCACCCGGACCCGATCCTGGCGCTCAACCACATGGGCACCTTCGACTGGGACCTGGACAAGGGCCTGTTCCACATGGACGCCGAGGCGCACGAGGTCTTCGACCTGCTGCCCGAGGAGTTCGACGGACGCCCGGAATCCCTCGTCCCGCGCGTGCCGCAGCCCGAGGCGGCCCGGCTCGACGCCCTCATCGCCCAGGTCATCAAGGAGGGCGGCGAGAACTACGGCGCCTACTTCCGCATCCGCTGCCGCGACGGCACCCCGCGCTGGACCCACACCCAGGGCTATATCCGCCGCGACGAATCCGGGCGGCCCCGCCGGGTCGTCGGCATCGTGCGGGACGCCACCGAGGAGTTGGCCGACAGCACCTCCCGCAGCATGCGCGCGGCGCAGGAGCTGGCCTTTCGCCAGCAGACCAACATCGTCCAGGTCGTCTCCGCGGCCCTCGCGCACGCCCGTACCGTGCAGGACGTCATCGACGTGCTCAAGGACACCCACGGCATCCGCCGCCTGGGCGCGGCCAGCTTCGTGATGGCCCTGGTGGAGGCCGGGCGGATCCGGCTCGTCGCGGAGGCGCCGCCCGGCAGCTTCGTGCCCGCCACCCAGGTGAACCGGATCGACGAGCCGTACCCCATGAGTGAGGTCGTCCGCACGCTGAGCCCCCGCTTCGTCGAGACGCCGGAGGAGTTCGCCGAGGAGTACCCGCTCCTGTGGCCGCAGATCACCCATCTGGACATCGCCTCCGCCGCCTATCTGCCGCTGATCGCCCAGGGCCGCCCGATCGGCGCGATGGGCCTGCTCTACAGCGACCGGCGCGGCTTCTCCGACGAGGAGCGCGGCGTCCTCGTCGCGCTCGGCAGCAGCATCGCGCAGAGCCTCCAGCGGGCCATGTTCTACGAGCAGCAGAAGGACCTGGCCCAGGGCCTCCAACAGGCCATGCTGCCGCGCACCATCCCGAACGTGCCGGGCGCCGACATCGCCGTGCGCTACCGTTCGGCCGCGCTCGGCCGGGACATCGGCGGCGACTGGTACGACGTGATCCCGCTGCCCGGCGGCCGGGTCGGCGCCGTCATCGGCGACGTCCAGGGCCATGACACCCACGCGGCGGCCGTGATGGGCCAGCTGCGGATCGTGCTGCGCGCCTACGCCGCCGAGGGGCACACCCCGGCCGCCGTGATGGCCCGCGCCTCGGTCTTCCTGCACGAACTGGACACCGACCGCTTCGCCACCTGTCTGTACGCGGAGGCCGACCTGTCCACGGGGGTGGTGCAGATGGTGCGCGCCGGGCACATCGACCCGCTGACGCGCGGGCCCGACGGATGCCTGCGGGTCCAGGTGGAGGGCGGGCTGCCGCTCGGGCTCTCGGCGGAGTTCGGCGGTCTGGACTATCCCGTCTCCACCCTCGAACTCGACCCGGGCGAGACGCTGTTGCTGTGCACCGACGGGCTGGTCGAACAGCCCGGCGCCGACCTGGACGACGGCATGCGGGGGCTGGCGGAGCAGGTCTGCGCCGGGCCCGAGGACGTGGACGACCTCGCCGACCGGCTGATCCAGCTGGCCGAGGAGCGCGGCGGCGAGGACGACGTGGCCCTGCTCCTGCTGCGCCGCCGGGAGCCGGAGACGGCGCGGGCCTGCGGCCGGCTCCAGCAGCATGTGGCGCCCGGCGATCCGGAGGCCCTCACCCAGGCCCGGCACATGATCAGATCGGCGGTGCGGGCGTGGGGCGCGGGTGAGCGGGCGGACGAGATCGAGCTGGCCGCGGACGAGCTGATGACCAATGTCCTGGTGCACACCGAGGGCGCGGCGATCGTCACCCTGCGGTCCCTCGTCGGCGCCGGGCACCGGCTGCGGATCGAGGTGGAGGACTCCTCCAGCGCCCTGCCCCGGCGCCGGGACGCGGGCGAGGAGGGCGTGTCCGGGCGGGGGCTGCTGCTGGTGGACATGCTGGCCGACGACTGGGGCGTGGAGGCGCGGGGCAGCGGCAAGGCGGTGTGGTGCGAGTTCCGCCTGGGCGACGGCTGAACGGGTGACGGCCGACGGGGTGCGGGCCGACCGAGTGAGCCGGGAGGTGTTGTCGGTGGCGGGTGGCACTCTGGACGTATGCCGGAACTGCCCGAGGTGGAAGCGCTGACGGATTTCCTCACCGAGCACCTGGTCGGCCTCCGGGTGGCGCGGGTGCTGCCGGTCGCCGTCAGCGTGCTGAAGACGTACGACCCTCCCGTCACCGCCCTCGAGGGCGCCCGGGTGACCGAGGTGCGCCGGTACGGCAAGTTCCTGGACCTCGTGGCGGACAGCGGGCTGCATCTGGTGACGCATCTGGCCCGCGCCGGGTGGCTCCAGTGGCGGGACCGGCTGCCGGACGGACCGCCCAAGCCGGGCAAGGGCCCGCTCGCGCTGCGGGTGGCGCTGGAGACCGGCGAGGGCTTCGACCTCACCGAGGCCGGCACGCAGAAGCGCCTCGCGGTGTACGTGGTCGGCGATCCGGCGCAGGTGCCGGGGATCGCCCGCCTCGGCCCCGATCCGCTGGCCGCCGACTTCGACGAGCCCCGCTTCGCGGCCCTCCTGGCGGGCGAGCGACGGCAGCTCAAGGGTGCCCTGCGGGACCAGTCCCTGATCGCGGGGGTCGGCAACGCGTACAGCGACGAGATCCTGCACGCCGCGAGGATGTCCCCCTTCAAACTCGCCGCCTCCCTCACTCCGGAGGAGACCCGTCACCTCTACGACGCGCTGCGCAGCACGCTCACCGAGGCGGTCGAACGCTCCCGGGGCGTGGCCGCGGGGCGGCTGAAGTCCGAGAAGAAGAGCGGCCTGCGCGTCCACGGCCGCACCGGCGAACCCTGCCCGGTCTGCGGCGACACCATCCGCGAGGTCTCCTTCAGCGACTCCTCCCTGCAGTACTGCCCCACCTGCCAGACGGGCGGCAAGCCCCTGGCGGACCGAAGACTCTCCCGCCTGCTGAAGTGAGCGGGCCGGGCGCCCCCGCCTCAGAACAGGTGGATCGCCAAGTGCCCGAGCGGCAGCCCCAGTTGCCAGGCCGGGGTCCACACCTTCGGGCCGTCGTCCTCGTCGGCCGGGGCGTTGCCGCCCGGTACCGCGTCCAGGTCGGTGGCCAGCAGCTCGGTCTCCTCCAGCCAGCGCCAGGCGTCCTGGGCGAGGGCCAGGTCGGGGGCGGGGGAGCCGGTGGCGCGGGCCGTCAGGTCGGCCATGCGGGTGCGGACCCAGTCCTGCCACGGATGGTCGCAGGCGGTCAGTGACAGCCAGTTCTCCAGCTGGGAGACGACCCGGATGCCGGACAGCTCCCCCTCGGTGTCGGACAGGAAGACGGTCAGCGCCAGCGCGTCCCGGCCCGCCCGGAACTCGAAGGACGTCGGCGGCATCAGATCGCCGGTGCGCAGCAGCTCGTCGGCGATGTACTCGGCGTACAGCCACGCCATGGGGACGACCAGTTCACCACCGACGCCGTCCGTGCCGTCGGTGCTCTCGTGACCTGTGTGCGGCATTTCCTTCCTGCCCTTCCTCCGGTGCGTACGGGTCGCCCGATCCCCGGGACCCGTCCTCGCCCGGAACGCGGATGAGGACAGCCCATTGCCCCAACGGGGCCTACAGCAAGGCAATTTGCCAAGGTTTGACCTGGCCCCCGGTTTCATCACGGTACCGGGCGCGCTGCCGAGCGCGCGCGTCGCTTCCGCCTCACCGGTCCCGCGGTCGTACACGAGGGCAAGCGCGTCACGGTGCGGCGGCGTGAGAGTCCCCACAGCCGCCCGGCGGCCCCGTGCGGAGGCACCGGATGGGTCAATGAGAGGATCCGGCCCGTTTGGACGGAGAGTCGGCTTCATACCCATATGCCCGTCACGGCAAGGTCGGTAAATACGACAGCCGTACTGACGTGCTGACGCAGATCCCGAGGGGTGAGCCGATGATCGGACGCAGACACCAGGTGGCCCTGGCCCTGACCGTTGTCCTCACGGCGGCGGCCGCCTGCTCCCAGCAGGCCCGCCAGGACTCCGGCCGGGGCGGCGCCGCCGGGCCGCCCGCCGAGCGGCACGGCTTCACCCTCGTCGCCACCGGCGACATCCTCACCCACCCCGCCGTCCTCGAACGCGCCTCCTCCGACGCCTCCGGCGGCGGCTACGACTTCCGGCCCATGCTCTCCGGCGTCGAACCCCTTGTGCACGGCGCCGATCTGGCGCTGTGCCACCTGGAGGACGGCGCCGGGGGCGCGGCCCCGCTGTCCCCGCCGCAGCTCGCCCAGGACCTCGCCATGACCGGTTACGACGGCTGCGCCACCGCCTCCGAACACGCCCTGGACAACGGCGCCGACGGCATCCGGGGGACCCTCGACATGCTGGACGCGGCGGGTCTGAGGCATGTCGGCACCGCCCGCAGCGCGGACGAGTCCCGGCGCCCGGCCCGCTACCGCGCCGGTTCCGCCACGGTCGCGCAGCTGTCGTACACCTTCGGCACCGAGCAGCCGCTGCCGGACGGGCAGCCCTGGGCGCTCGGCCCGATCGACGCCGACCGGATCACCGCCGACGCCCGCGCCGCCCGCAGGGCCGGTGCCGACGTGGTCGTCCTCTCCCTGCACTGGGGCGCGAACGGCGACGACGCCCCCACCGAGGACCAGGCCGCCCTCGCCCGCAGGCTGACCGCCGCCGCCGACGGACGGCGCCCGGACATCGACCTGATCCTCGGCTCCCACACCCATGTCCCGCAGCCCTACGAGAAGATCAACGGCACCTGGGTGGTCTACGGCCTCGGCGACCAGATCTCCGACGAACTCGACGACGGCAACGGCTCCCGGGACCCGCGCGGCAACGAGTCCACCCTCGCCCGCTTCACCTTCGCCCCGCCCGCGCGGCCCGGCGAGCGCTGGCAGGTGACACGGGCCGAGTTCGTGCCGCAGCTGTACGACCTCGACGCGGGGCGCGTGCTCGACGTGAACCGGTCCGTCGCCCAGGGCGCCGACCTCGCCGGGGTCCGCGACCGGATCCGGGACGTGGTGCTCAGCCGGGGCGCCGCCGCCGACGGCCTGGCGATGGGGGAGTGATCAGTCCGGGTGCCGCTCGGCCAGCGCCGAACGCTTGTAGGAGTAGGTGAAATAGACGACGCAGCCGATCGCGAACCACACCGCGAACCGCACCCAGGTCTGCCACTGGAGGAACGTGATCAGCCAGATCGAGAAGACGACACCCAGCGCGGGCACGAACGGCACCCACGGCGTACGGAAGGCGCGCGGCAGGTCCGGGCGCCGCCGGCGCAGCACGATCACCGCCACGCAGACCACCACGAACGCCAGCAGGATCCCGATGTTGGTCAGCTCGGCCGCCTCCCCGATCGGCAGGAACCCGGCGATCAGCCCGGACGCCGCCCCTACGATCCAGGTCACCCGGGTCGGCACATGCCGCGTCGGGTGCGTCTTGGCGAACCAGCGGGGCAGCAGCCCGTCCCGGGACATGGAGAACCAGACACGAGTGACCCCCAACATGAACGTGAACATGACAGTCAGAATGCCGATGATGGCGCCCACCGCGATCACGTCCGCGAGCGCGTCGAGCCCGACCGACTTGAAGGCCGTACTGAACCCGCTCTCCTTGTCGATGTCCTGGTAGTTCTGCATGCCGGTCAGCACCAGACAGGCCGCCACGTACAGCACCATGGCGATCACCAGCGAGTAGATGATCGCCCTCGGCATGTGCCGCTGCGCGTCCTTGGACTCCTCGGCGGCGGTCGACATCGCGTCGTAGCCGAACACCGCGAAGAACACCGTCGCCGCGCCCGTGAAGGCGCCGCTGATCCCGTAGGGGAAGAACGGGTGGTAGTTCGCGCTGTCGATGTGGAACAGGCCCACCCCGATGACCAGCAGCACCACCAGCACCTTCACCCCGACCACGAGCGTCTCGAAGCGGGCCGCGCTGCGGATGCCGAGGGTGAGCAGCCAGGCGATCAGAAAGCAGAGCAGCACCGCGAACAGGTCCACCCGGTGCCCGGCGCCGGTGCCGGGCGCGCCCATCATCCAGTGCGGCAGCTTCGCGCCCATCTGCTCGACCAGGAAGCCGAAGTAGCCGGAGATGCCGATCGCGACCACCGCCACGATCGCCGTGTACTCCAGCAGCAGGTCCCAGCCGATGAACCAGCCCGCGAACTCGCCGAGCACCGCGTACCCGTAGGTGTACGCCGAACCCGCCTTCGGGATGAGCCCCGCGAATTCTGCGTACGACAGCGCCGCGCACGCGCTCGCCGCGCCGGCGATCAGGAAGGACACCAGCACCGCGGGCCCGGCCGTGCCGTTGGCGACCGTGCCGGCGAGGGTGAAGATACCGGCGCCGATGATGCCGCCGACGCCGATCGCGGTGAGCTGCCACAGCCCGAGGGACCGCTCAAGGCGGGGCCCCTCGCCGACCTCCGTCTCCTCGATGTGCTCGATGGGTTTGCGGCGGAGAATGCCCTCACCCGCGCGGAGTCTTGCCATACGCCTCACCTCTTCGCCGACGGCAAACGGCTGACGGCGGATCATGATGGCTCAGGGGTGCCGCGCAGGGAAGGCGCCACGCACGGCCCAGGCCGGGGTCCACGCACGCGAGGACGGACGGGCGCGGGGCCGCTCGGCGAGATGGGCGCGCAGCGCGGCGAGCCCCGGATGCGCGTTCGCCGCGTCCCACACCAGGGAGTGCGGGTAGACCGGCGTCGGGTCGACGAGCGGGATCCGCCGCAGATCGTGCCCCTGCGGCCACACCAGCCGGATGCCCTCGGCGACCAGGGTGGCCAGCGAGGCGGAGTCCGCGACCGTGTCGAGCAGCGCCTCGGAGCCGAAGTCGGGGCCCACCGAGTCGATGGTGAGCCCGAACTCGGCGGCCAGCGCCGCGTAGTAGGCGGCCCACTCGGTGCCGGCCACCAGGCCCGGCATCCAGATCCGGTGCCCGGCCAGCCCGCCCGGGGTCACCGAGCGGGCCCCGGCCAGCGGATGCCGGGGGCCGGTCAGCAGCTGCACCGGCTCGTCGAAGACCCGGGCCGCCCGCAGCCCCTCGGGCAGCCGGGTGCCGACCGCGCGGAAGGTCGCGTCGATGGTGCCCGCCCGTACGGCGGCCACGGCCGTGTCCGCGTCGAACAGGGTCACCACGTCCAGGGCGGTCTCCGGGTGCGCCCGGTGGAAGTCGCGCAGCAGCCCCGCCGGGCCGAGCCGGGCCCCGACCACATCGACGCGCAGCGCCCGCCGTCCGGGTCGTACCGAGGCCGCGGCGCGCTCCTCGGCCAGCAGCAGCTCGCGGGCGTGCGGCAGGAACGCCTGCCCGTCGATGGTCGGCCGCGCCCCCCGCGCGGTCCGGGTGAACAGCCCTACCCCCAGCTCCTTCTCCAGCGCCGCGATCCGCTTGGAGACGGCCTGCTGGGTGATGCCGAGGACGGCCGACGCCTCCTGGAACTGCCCGGTGTCCGCCACGGCGACGAAGGTGCGTACGGCCTTGAGATCCACCCCGTCATCGTAGCCACCGCCCCCCGCTGTACAACCTGTGGTTGTGGACGGCGTCGCCCCGGTTGTTTGATACGCACCCCACCTGGTGGTTTTCATGTCCCGGGTCAACGGGAGGTTGTGGATGAAGCTGGGTCGGCGGTTCGGGTGGCTGTGGGCCGCGTACACGGTCAGTACCTTCGGTACCTGGCTCGCGTTCGACGCGCTGGCACTGATCGCGGTCCTCGTGCTGCACGCGGGCGCCGCCCAGGTCTCGCTGCTCGCCTCGGTCGGCGTGGCCGTCGGCGCGGTGGCCGCCGTACCGCTCGGACCCTGGATCGAGTTCCGCCGCAAGCGGCCGGTGATGATCACCGCGGACCTGGTGCGCGGGGCCGCGCTGCTCACCCTGCCCGCCGCCTACGCGCTCGGCGCGCTCGGCTTCGGGCAGCTCCTCGTGGTCTCCGTGGTCGTCGCGGCCGCCGACATCGCCTTCACCGCCGCCTCCGGCGCCCACCTTAAGGCGCTCGTGCCGCCCGACGGCCTGCTGACCGCCGCCGGGAGGTTCGAGTCCACGACCTGGACCGCCAGCGTGCTCGGCCCCCCGGTCGGCGGCGCTCTCGTCGGGCTGCTCGGACCGGTGACCATGGTGGCCGCGGACGCCCTCAGCTATCTGCTCTCCGCGTTCGGCATCCGCGCCATCGGCCGCGCGGAGACCGTCCCCGAGCGCACCGCCGCACCCCGCGCCGGAGAACTGCTCGACGGCTGGCGGCACCTGCTGACCAGCCGCGCCCTGCGCCCGCTGTTCCTCAACGTGCTGCTGAACAACGCGCTGATCATGGCCGGCTCGCCGGTCCTCGCGGTCCTCATGCTCGGCCGCCTCGGCTTCACGCCCTGGCAGTACGGCCTCGCCTTCGCCGTGCCCTGCCTCGGCGGACTGCTCGGCTCCCGGCTGGCCCGCCCGCTCGCCACCCGGTACGGCAGGCACCGGGTGCTGCGCGCCTCGGGCGTCCTGCGCGCCTGCTGGCCGATCGGCCTCGCCTTCGTCGGGCCGGGCTGGAGCGGACTGCTGGTGGTGATGGTCGTCGAGGCCGGACTGATCACCTGCTGCGGCATCTTCAACCCGCTCGTCGTCACCGAGCGCCTGGAGATGACCCCGAACGACCGGGTGGCCCGCGTCCTGGCCGCCTGGTCGGTCACCGGCAAGGCGGTCACGGCCGCGCTCACCGCGCTGTGGGGGCTGCTCGCCGCCCTCCTCGGCGCGCGCACCGCACTCGGCCTCGCCGGAGTGCTGCTGCTCGCCACGCCGCTGCTGCTGTGGCCGCGCCCGGCCGCTACGGAACGACCGTCACCGGCCATCGTCCCGCCTTCACCAGCCGCACCGCCACCGACCCGATGATCCGGTGCCCCGCCTGCTCCGAGGCGCCCACCACCACCGCGTCCGCCGTCAGCTCCTCGGCGGCCGTCACCAGTCCGGCGTAGGGGTCGCCGCGGAAGGTGTGGAACTCCCAGCGCACCTCGAATATCCCGCGCACCCGCTCGGCCGCGTCCCGGATCTGCGCCACCAGGTCGTCGGCGATCTCGTCGGTCGTCTCCATCACCGGCGCCCCGAGCGCCGCCCCGGCGGCCAGCACCGGCTGCACGTACACCACCGCGAGCAGCGCGTGCTGCCGCCGGGCCAGACCGCCCGCGTACGCGGCGGCGCGCATCGAGGAGTCGGAGCCGTCCACGCCGACCAGGATCACCTTCGGCCCGTCCGTGCCCCGCTCGAACCGCTGCGCATGCTCTTCGTGCTGCTCCGTCACGTCCCGAGGCTATCGGAACCGTTGCTTCCTGTGGACCGCCAGGGCGCACGGAGCACGCCTCGACGCGCGCATCCCCCGCCCCCCTCCCTAGAGTCGGAACATGACCGCCACCGCGGAGCCCGCCGCGCGCAGCAACGGCGCGGGGGAGGATCCCCCGGCCGGCGGCGGGCGGCTCGGCCGGGTGCCCGAGGCGTTCGGGGGGCTGTTCGCCGGGCTGGGGCTGCTGTGCGCGGCGATCGCGCTGGTGGAGCCCCTGCGCCGGGTGCTGCGCCCGCTCGTGCGGACCATCGATCTGCTGCTGGTCCCGATCAGCGCCAACCTCGCCTACGCGGTCTTCCTGTTCCTGCTGGCCGGGGCCACCGCCGCCCGCAAGAAGGTCGCCTGGTGGCTGGTCGTCGTCTATCTGGGCCTGCTCGTCCTCAGCGACGCGCTCGGCCTCGCCCTCGGCCTGTACGCCCAGTCGCTGCCCTCCCTGATCCTGTGCGGCCTGCTGCTGGCCCTGCTGCTCGTGGCCCGCCGGGAGTTCTACGCAGCCTCCCGCCGCGGCGCCGTGTGGCGCGCCCTCGCCGTGCTGCTCGGCGGGCTCGCCGTCGCGATCCTGCTCGGCTGGGGCCTGGTCCTGCTGTTCCCGGGCACCCTCCCGGCCGACGAGCACCTGGCCTGGGCCGCCGACCGGGTCTGCGGTGGCCTCGTCTCCAGCAGCTCCTTCGCCGGGCACCCGCCCCGCGAGGTCACCTTCGTGCTCGGCCTGCTCGGCGCCCTCGCCCTGCTCAACGCCGCCGCCGCGCTGTTCCGTTCACAGCGCCTGGAGGCCGCCCTGCACGGCGACGAGGAGGCCCGCATCCGGGCCCTGCTCCTGCGGTACGGCGACCGCGACTCCCTCGGCTACTTCGCGACCCGCCGCGACAAGGCCGTCGTCTTCTCGCCCAGCGGCAAGGCCGCCGTCACCTACCGCGTCGAGGTCGGGGTCTGCCTGGCCAGCGGCGACCCCGTCGGCGACCCGGAGGCCTGGCCGCACGCCATCGCCGCCTGGCTGGACCTGGCCCGCCGCTACGCCTGGGCGCCCGCCGTGATGGGCGCCTCCGAGGACGGCGCCCGCGCCTACGCCCGCGCGGGCCTCGGCGCCCTGCAGCTCGGTGACGAGGCGATCCTGCACGTCGCCGGGTTCGATCTGGACGGCCGGGACATGCGGGTCACCCGGCAGGCCGTGCACCGGGTCCGCCGCAGTGGCGCCACCTGCCGCATCCGCCGCCACGCCTCGCTCGGCGAACGGGAGATGGAGGAGATCGTCGACCGGGCCGACGCCTGGCGCGACACCGAGACCGAGCGCGGCTTCTCCATGGCCCTGGACCGGCTCGGCGACCCCGCCGACGGCGACTGCCTGCTCGTGGAGGCCTGCGGCGAGGACCGCAGGCTCCTCGCGCTGCTCTCCTTCGTGCCCTGGGGCACCGACGGCGTCTCCCTGGACCTGATGCGCCGCGACCGCGCCGCGCCCAACGGCGTGATGGAGTTCATGGTCACCGAACTGTGCGCCGCCGCACCGAAGTTGGGTATCCACCGGATCTCCCTGAACTTCGCCGTGTTCCGTTCGGTCTTCGAGGAGGGCGCCCGGATCGGCGCCGGGCCCGTCCTGCGGCTCTGGCGCCGCCTGCTGCTGTTCTTCTCCCGCTGGTGGCAGCTGGAGGCCCTGTACCGCTCCAACGCCAAGTACCACCCCGAGTGGTACCCGCGCTTCATCTGCTACGGCGAGACCGCCTCCCTCGCCCGGATCGGCCTGGCCTCCGGCATCGCCGAGGGCTTCGTCCCCGTGCCGTCCCTGCGCACCCTGTGGGGCAAGGGGCACCGCGCGACCGACCGGCCGCCCGCGCCCCCGGCCCCGCCGCTTCCGACCGCGCCCGCCCCGGACACCGGTGCCGCGTCCGCCGAGCCGGGCGGGTCCCTGCCCGACCAGGTCCGCGTCCGCCACCACAAGCTCGACCGGCTGCGCGCCGACGGCACCGACCCCTACCCCGTCGGCGTCCGCCCCCCGACCCACGCCCTCGCCGACGTCCCGCCCGGCGAGCACGTCACCGTCGCCGGGCGGATCATGCTGGTCCGCGACCTCGGCGGGATCGTCTTCGTCGTGCTCCGCGACTGGTCCGGCGACCACCAGATCGCCCTCACCCGCGAGGGCCCCGGCGCCGCCCTCGCCCGCTTCACCGCCGACGCCGACATCGGCGACCACATCACCGTCACCGGGATGAGCGGCCTCAGCGACCGGGGCGAGCCCACCGTCTTCGCCACCGCCTGGCAGCTCACCGGCAAGTGCCTGCGCCCGCTGCCCGACAAGCGCCGGGGCCTGACCGACCCCGAGGCCAGGGTTCGGCTGCGCCACCTCGACCTGATCACCCGGCCCGCCGCCCGCGCCGTGCTCCGGGCCCGCTCCGCCGCCGTGGGGGCGCTGCGCCAGGGGCTCCTGAGCCGCGGCTACGTCGAGGTCGAGACCCCGGTGCTCCAGCGGATCCACGGCGGCGCCAACGCCCGCCCCTTCACCACCCACAGCAACGCCTACGACCTCGACCTGTATCTGCGCATCGCCCCCGAGCTGTACCTCAAACGGCTCTGCGTCGGCGGCCTGGAGAAGGTCTTCGAACTCGGCCGCACCTTCCGCAACGAGGGCGTGTCACCCAAGCACAACCCCGAGTTCACCATGCTGGAGGCGTATCAGGCGTACGCCGACTACGACGTGATGCTCGACCTCGCCCGCGAACTGATCCAGGGCGCCGCCACCGCCGCCCACGGCGCCCCGGTGGCCCGCAGCGGGACCGAGGAGTACGACATCTCCGGGCACTGGCCGGTGAAGACGGTGTACGGCGCCCTGTCCGAGGCCCTCGGCGAGGAGATCGGCCCCGGCACCGAACTGCTGCGCCTGCACCGGCTGTGCGACCGCGCCTCGGTGCCGTACACGGCGGACGACCAACCCGCCGACATCGTCCTGGAGATGTACGAGCGGCTGGTCGAGGAGCGCACCCAACTGCCCACCTTCTACAAGGACTTCCCGACCGCCGTCTCCCCGCTGACCCGGCAGCACCGCGCCGATGCCCGGCTCGCCGAACGCTGGGACCTCGTCGCCTTCGGCATGGAACTCGGCACCGCCTACTCCGAGTTGACCGACCCCGTCGAACAGCGCCGCAGGCTCACCGAGCAGTCGCTGCGCGCGGCCGGTGGGGATCCCGAGGCCATGGAACTCGACGAGGACTTCCTCCAGGCCCTGGACTACGCGATGCCCCCGACCGGCGGCCTCGGCCTCGGCGTCGACCGGCTCGTCATGTTCCTCACCGGCCGCACGATCCGGGAGACCCTGCCGTTCCCGCTGGTGCGCCGCCGCTGACCCCCGGCCCCGGTCCCGTGGGCTCGGGCGGCCCTGGTGCGGGTCCGCAGGGCGGCCGACGGTGGTCACGCCAACTCGACCCGCCCCCCTGACCGTTGTCATGACGGGGCCCGTGCCGACCGAAGGGGGGTACGGGGGCGCCCCCGCTGGTCCGACCGGGTGGAATACCGCCCGCACGCCGTGCCGTTGCGGTGCGGCGACCCCTCGGGGGGCGACTGATGAGTCATGCAGAAGGATCAGTTGTTCACACGTCGTCGCATGCTCCTCGCCGGTGCCGCCGCCCTGGGCGCGGCCGGTACCGCTGGACTCATCGTGGCGGGCGCCGACGAGGAGGGCGCCCGGACCGCCGCCGTCGCCCCCGCGCCCGCCCCCGGCCCCCAGGCCCGCCAGGCGCCCCTGAAGTCCTCCGCCTTCCGGCTCCAGCCGCTCACCGGAGGCACCCCGCCGCACTCCGCGCCGCGGAGACTGAAGGTGCGCACCGAACCGGTCTTCCGGATCTCCGAGCACGGCCGGCAGATGATGCTCACCTTCGACGACGGCCCCAATCCCGATTACACCCCGCACATCCTGGACACCCTCGCCAAGCACGACGTACGGGCGATGTTCTTCCTGTGCGGCGAGTGCGTCGAGGCCAACCCGCACCTGGTGGCCCGGATGGCGGAGGACGGCCATGTCGTCGGCAACCACACCTGGACCCATCCCCTGCTGACCACCCTCGACCGCTCGGAGATCAAGTCCGAGATGGAACGCACCAGTCACATCATCGAGAAGTTCTACGGCGAGCTCCCGCAATGGTTCCGCGCCCCCTACGGCGCCTGGAACAAGGCCACCTTCCAGCTCGAAGCGGAGATGGGCATGGAGCCGATGGCCTGGACGATCGACACCACCGACTGGGACACGCCCGGCACCGACGTCATCATCGACCGGGTGGAGAGCGGCGCCGCGCCGGGCGTGGTGATCCTCTCGCACGACGCCGGGGGCGACCGTTCGCAGACCGTGGCGGCCATCCAGGAGTGGCTGCCCTATCTGCTCGACAGCGGATACCACCTCACGGTGCCGAACCGGCGCGTCTGACCCCCCGCCCGAACGCCCGCCGGGCCGCGGTGGTTCAGGTGACCGCGACCAGGCGGGCGAAGACCACGACATTGCCGTCGTAGCCGTTCTGCTTGGAGAAACCGCCGCCGCAGGTGATGACCCGCAATTCCGGGGTGCCCTTGGAGCCGTACACCCGGTCGCCGGGGAAGCCGGCCTTGGAGAAGACCTCGACGCCGTAGATCTCGAACACCGCCGTCCTGCCGTCCTTGCGCAGGACCTCGACGCGGTTCCCCTTCTTCAGGGCCCCGAGTCCGTAGAACACGGCGGGGCCCTGCTGGTTGTCGACATGGCCGACGATGACCGAGGTGCCCTTCTCGCCGGGGGAGACCGCGCCGGTGAACCAGCCCGCCAGATCGGGGTCTTCGGGCGGCGGCGCGCTCACCGCGCCGGTCGGGTCCAGGCCCACGGGGGTGACCGGCGCGTCCACATGGATCGCCGGGATCCGCACCCGGTCCGCCGCGGAGAACGTCAGCGGTACGGGTCCGGTGGGCGGCGGGCTCTGCGGGGCGCGGGTGTCCGGGGCGGCCTGCGAGGCGGGCTGCGGCGGGCCGGCGTCGAACTCGCCCGAGCCGTTGCGCAGGAGTGCCAGACCGGAGAGCAGCAGCAGCGCCATCACACCCCACGGGGCGCGCCGCCGGCGCCGTACGGCGTCGTCCTCGTCCTCCTCGGCGAGCCGGGCGGGCTGGTACAGCCGGGGCGCGGACATGCGCCGTCCCGTCTCCAAGCGTGGGTCGTCCGCTGCGTTGCGCATGGGAAAAAGCTAAGTCCCGCGCGGGCACCCGGCGACGGGCCGAGTGGCGAACGGGTGGCCCGTCACCCGTGTGGTGCGCCATCCGAGTTGCCGTTCCCAGGAATTTTCTGACGGTCCGTGACCTGCGGCTATATCCGATTGTCAGGTTGTCGTGCGGTGTGTCGGATCACCAGGACGGACCATTCTCGACATGCGGGCGTGTTCCGTGCGCCGGAGGGTCTTTGCTGGGAGGTGCTTTCTCGCCGATCGACCGGGGACGGGCCCCGGGGTGCCTTCCGCGGAGGATCACATGCGAAACCAACGCGCCCTGGCGGCCGCGTGCACCGCGGTGGCCGTGCTCGGGCTCGCCGCCCCCGTGGCCGTCGCGGACGGCATGGGCAACGGGGGCGGCACCACGGGAGGCACGGGCACCGGCTCGGGGACCATCGTCGGTCCCGGCACCGGTGTCGGCAACTTCGGGAACGGCAACGTCGGAATCGGTGGCGGGGGCGGAAATCTTGGTGGCGGTGGCGGGGGCGGCGGAGGCGGGAACTTCGGCGGCGGGGGCGGCGGGGGCGGGAACTTCGGCGGCGGGGGCGGCGGCGGAGGCGGCGGAGGCGGGGGCGGCAACGGGATCGGGAACGGAGGCGGCAACTTCGGCAACGGGAACGGCAACTTCGGCAACGGCAACGGGAATTTCAACGGGAACGGCGGCTTCAACGGGAACGGCCGATTCGAGGGCCACTTCAACGGCACCATCAGCGGCAACGGCCGGATCAGCAGCAACGGCCGGGGCGACGACTTCGGTCATGGCCGGGGCGACGACTTCGGACCCGGCGGCGGCCTCGGCGGTGACTTCGGCAACGGGCCCGGCGGTGACAACGGGCTGCGCAACATCGTCGTCTCGCCGAGCGTGGTCGCGGCCGGGGGCCGGCTGACGGTCACCGTGCAGGGCTGCAGGCGCGGCGGCGAGATGGCCTCCCGCGCCTTCCGCACCGCCCCGCTGACGCCGTTCCGGGACGACACCTCGCGCGGGGTCGTCTACGTCAACCGCAACGCCCGCTCGGGCCGGTACGACATCTCCGTGCGCTGCGACGGCCGCACCATCACCCGGCCCCGGGCCTTCACGGTGATCGGCGGGGTCAACGGCGGGCTCGGCGGCAGCAGGACCGGCGGCGCGACGACCACGGACATGGCCATCGGCGGCGGCCTGGTCGGCGTGGCCCTGATCGGCGGCGGAGCGTACTGGCTGCGCCGCAGGGGCGAGCGGCGGGCCTGAGGGGGATCCCCGAGAAACGCCCGGACCGGCGGCCACTGTGCGCGGGCCGCCGGTCCAGGACTCCTGCGGTCGGACCGTCCGGTCCGCTCAGCTCTTGATGCCCGGGAACAGATTGAGGAACGGCTCGGCGGTCACCGCGATGCCCCGGCTGTAGGGGGCGTCCAGGTCCCAGATCAGGAACAGCATGAAGGCGATGGTCGCGGAGAACAGCCCGGCCAGGAGCAACTCCCTTCTGGTGCGCCGGATCTGGAGCGCGAACACCATCCCGACGGTGACCACCGCCCCGGTGAGCAGCCCCCACCACACCACCGAGGGCATGGTGGCGCCCGTCGAATCGCCCCGTGCGTTGCGGGCCTGGTCCGCGGCGGCCATCTGATCCAGCAGCGGCTGGTACGCCTGCGCCTCGAAGTCGTTCTTCGGCTGGTAGTCGGTGACGTCCTCACGGACCTTCTGGAGCAGCGCGGTCCCGTGGTCGGTGATGCGCTCCTGACGGGCCATCGTGGGCCACTCGGAGTGCACGACATAGCTGACATAGGAGTTGACATCGGCCCGGATGAGGTCTCGGGTCTCCGGCGGATACACCCGCACCCGCTCCGAGATCTCGTGCAGCGCCTGCGCCTCGGACTGCACGTAATTCTGGGCGGAGTCACGCGCCTCCCACACGCCCGCGATGGCCAGACCCAGGACGATCGCGTACACGACACCGATCCACATCGTCATGTACTCGATGACGTCCGGGGTCTCATTGGGGTCCTCGTCCTCGGGTGCCCGCCGGTGCCGTACGAAGGTCACGAGGACCACCACGACACAGGCGCCCAGCATCCCGAGGACGAGAACAAGCCAATCCGACAACGGATACCTCCAGAGGTGAACTGCCCGACGGGTCAGCGCGGGCGCAGGGCCACGACGGCGACGATCGCGGGTACGGCGATGAGCAGGACGTAGGTGACGGGCGCGGTGTGGCCCGGGGCGGGCCGGCCGGCCGGATGCGGGTGGTACGCCGGGAAGCTCACCGGCGTCGTCGAAGGCCGCGGCGTGGGCGTGGGCTTGGGCTTCGGGGCCGGTACGGGCTGCGGCGCGGGCGGGGGAGTCGGGGTGGGCGTCGGCCGGGGCGCCCGGACGGGCGGCGCGGGCTTCGGCGTGGGCCGCTGCCTGGGTGTCGGCGTCAGATCGGAAGAGCGTCGTGGATTCAGGAGAATCATCACCCAGCTCCTGCGCCGCCTGCTTCTCGCGGCTCTCCGCCTGATGCATGTCGAGAAGGAGGTCGGCTCCGACTGATGCCCGTTCGTACTCGATGGCAGCGGCTTCGGCGCGGGCGGCGGCGTAGGGGTCGGTGTGGGGGTAGGCGTCGGGGTGGGGGTCGGGGTGGGCGGGCACGTCGGCGGGGGCGGCGGCGGTGGGCAGTGCCGGTGCGGCGGCCGGTGGTGGCGGTACGGGGGAGCCGGCCGGTGGTGACGGCCGCCGGAGAGAGCCACCGAGGCGCCCCCCGCGAAGGCCCAGGCACCGCCCGCGAAGGCCGAGTTGCCACCCCCCGAGGCCGCGACCGAGACATCGCCCGCCGAGGCCACCGCCACGGTGCCGTCCGGCCCCGTGGAGGCGTACGCGCAGGCGTCGGCCGACGCACGGCCGACCGGGCAGCCCGTCAGCGCGCAGGCCAGCGCCAGGAGGGCCAACGCCCTTGGGGCGGGCGCGCGTCGGGTCACGTGGAGTCCATGCACCCGGAGATCATGGGGCGCGCGGAGCGGCCGTAACCCGGACTGCGGCGGTATTGGTCCGAAGGAGGGATAAAGCCGATCAGCGGTTTGACGATCGGATGAGTCCGACATGGCCGAAAGGGCACCTCAGTTCGACCCTTGAATCACGGGAGGACGTCACCGGATCGTCAAACTGGCGGTCCTGCGGGGCGTCACCCGTCCCGGTGGCGTGCGGTGGACGGCGGTGGACGCGGTCCTCGGCCCCGGACGTCACCGAGCGGGGTCGGCCGGGCACTTCCCGCAGGCAGTGACCGGGAACGGACGGTCAATTTCCGGTTCGGGTCGCTCCTTTGGCGGGCGATCAGTAGCCTCAGCTCGAACACCGGATCGCCTACGTCCACGTCCCCGCCTTGGAGAGATAATGGAGCGTCCCGCCTGGGCCCCACGCAGCATCGACATCTCGGTGCCGAGCGTCTCGCGCATCTACGACTACTACCTGGGCGGTTCGCACAACTTCGAGGTCGACCGGGAGGCCGCCCGCAAGGCCATGGACTTCATGCCGGGGCTGCCCAAGACGATGCAGGCCAACCGCGCTTTCCTGCGCCGGGCCGTGCGCTTCGCCGGGCAGCAGGGCATCACCCAGTTCCTGGACATCGGCTCCGGCATCCCGACGTACGGCAATGTCCACGAGATAGCCCAGACCGCCGTCCCCGGCGCGCGTGTCGTCTACGTCGACCACGACCCGGTCGCCGTCGCGCACAGCCAGGCCGTGCTCGCGGGCAACGACACCGCGGACGTGGCCGCGGCGGACCTGCGCAAGCCGCAGGAGATCCTCGCCAGCCCCGAAGTGCTGCGGCTGATCGACCTGAACCGGCCAGTCGCCCTCCTCCTCGTTGCCATACTGCACTTCGTGGAAGACGCGGACGACCCCTACGGTGCGGTGGCCGAGCTGCGCGAGGCGCTCGCGCCCGGCAGCATGCTGATCCTCACCCATGCCTCGTACGAGGGAATCCCGGTGTCCGCGGAGCGGGCCGAGGGCGCGGTGGACGTATACAAGGACATTCGCAACCCGCTGATCATGCGCTCGCGCGACGAGGTCGCGCGGTTCTTCGAGGGGTACGACATGGTGGAACCCGGACTGGTGCCGATGCCGCTCTGGCGCCCGGAATCCGCGCCGGAGGACGAGGATCCGTTCGCCTTCGCCGGATACGCCGGTGTGGGGCGTACGGCGTGAGCGCGGAACCGGACGGGCCGGAGGACAGACTGCGCCGGCTGACGACGATCTGGAGCCGGGCGCTGTACCCGGTGACCTCGACGTCGCTCACCCGCGCCGAGTTCGAGGCACAACTCCTGCCGCTCGTGCGCCGGTTGAGCGAGCTGCTGCGGGCCCGGAGCTTCGACGCGGACGCCGCGAAGACGGTCGGCGCGGCCCTGGTGGAGGCGCACTGCACCGACCCCGAGGCGCTCTCGCGGACCCTGGACTGCGTGGACGCCTACCTGGTGCTCTACTGCGGCGGGGACGGCCCGCAGGACGAACTGCGCATGCGTTCCTCGCGGTTGCAGCACGCGATGGCCGCGGGCTACGCGCACGCGCTGCGCAGGCGGACCCTGGCCGAGCAAGAGGCCATCGCCCAGGCCGCGTTGCGGGCCCAGGGCGTGGTGGCGCAGGCGCTGCACGCGAGCGAGGCCCGCTTTCGCGCGGTCTTCGAGGGCGCCGCCATAGGGATCGGCATCGCCGACCTCGACGGCCACATCCTCCAGGTCAACGAGGCGCTGCTGCGCATGTTCGGGCTCACCCAGCAGTCGCTGCGCGGCCGCCGGGTGCAGGACTGGACCCATCCCGACGACGCCCCGCAGACCTGGCGGCTCTACGACGAACTGGTGCGCGGCGACCGCGAGCACTACCACCTGGAGAAGGCCTTCAACCGGCCCGACGGCACGGTGCTCTGGACCAATCTGACGGTCTCCCTGCTGCGCGACGCCGACGGCGGACCGCAGTACCAGCTCGCGCTCATGGAGGACACCACTGAGCGCCGGCTGCTCAACCTGCGGCTGCGGTACGAGGCGACGCACGACGCGCTCACCGGACTGCCCAACCGCACGCTGTTCTTCGAGCGGTTGGAGAAGGTCCTCGCCGCCGGGGACGGCCAGCGCTTCGGGCTGTGCTACCTCGACCTGGACGGCTTCAAGACCATCAACGACAGCCTCGGCCACGCGGCCGGTGACCGGCTCCTGGTGGAGGTCGCCGACCGTCTCCAGTCCTGTGCGACCGCGCCCGGTGAGATGGTCGCCCGGCTCGGCGGCGACGAGTTCGTGGCGCTGACCACCGGCCCCGGCACCGACCGCACCGTGGACGAACTGGCCGAGCGCATCATGAACGCGCTGGTCACCCCGGTCAGCATCGACGGCCGGGATCTGCTGGTGCGCGGCAGTCTCGGCATCGTGGAGGGCCCGGCGGGCGAGCGGACGGCCGCCGAGGTGCTGCGCAGCGCGGACATCACCATGTACCGGGCCAAGTCGGCGGGCGGCAACCGCTGCGAACTGGCCGACCCGGAGGCGGACGCCCGCGCCATCACCCGGCACGGCCTGACCACGGCCCTGCCCACCGCCCTGGAACGCGGCGAGTTCTTCATCGAGTACCAGCCGCTGGTGCACCTCGGCGACGGCAGCGTGCGCGGCGCGGAGGCGCTGGTGCGCTGGCTGCACCCGCAGCACGGAGTGCTCGGCCCCGACCGCTTCATCCCGCTCGCCGAGCACACCGGGCTGATCGTGCCGCTCGGCCGCTGGGTCCTGGAGGAGTCGATCCGGCAGGCCCGCGCCTGGCGGGAGCGGCACGGCGGGCGGCACGCCGGGCCGCTGCGGATCAACGTCAACCTGTCCCCGTGCCAGCTCAGCCACCCCGGTCTGGTCCAGGACACGGTGGACATCCTCGAACGCGCGGGCGTCACCCCCGACGCCCTGTGCCTGGAGGTCACCGAGTCCGCGCTCATCGGCGCCGACGACGATCTGCTCAAACCCCTGCGCAGGCTCGCCGAGATGGGCGTGGACATCGCCCTGGACGACTTCGGCACCGGCTACTCGAACCTGGCCAATCTGCGCCGCCTGCCGGTGAGCGTCCTCAAACTGGACCGCTCCTTCACCCAGGGCATGCAGCAGTTCCCCGCCGACCCCGTCGACCTGAAGATCGTCGAGGGCATCGTCACCCTCGCCCACAGCCTCGACCTCGCCGTCACCGTCGAGGGCGTGGAAACCGGCGCCCAGGCCGAACAACTCCGCGTCCTGGGCTGCGACACGGCCCAGGGCTGGTACTACGCCCGTCCGGGCCCCCCGGAGAGACTGCACGAGCTGGCACTGGCGGACGCGAAGGGATGAGCGGCCGGAGCGGCGGGGCCGGACCCTCGCCGCTCAGGGGCCTCCGCGCACCAGCCCCTCACCGCACCAGCCTCTCACTCTCACCGCTCCAGCCCCTCACCGCTCCAGCAACATCCGCTGAAGCTCCCGCGCGGCCCTCGGCGGATCCACATCACTGCGATGCGCCAGCGCGATCACCCGATGCAACCCCGGCCGGGCGAGCGGGGTGACCCGCAGCCCCGGTCCCGCCCTGGTCGCGACCATCCGGGGTACGACCGCCACCCCGAGCCCCGCCCGGACGAACCCCAGCACCGCGTCCATCTCACCCCCCTCGACGGCGAACTCCGGCTCGAACCCGGCGGAGCGGCACGCCGCGACGGTCAGCTCCCGCAGGTCGTACCCGTGCCGGAACATCACCAGACGCTCACGCTCCAGGTCGGCGATGTGCACGAGCCGCCCGCCCCGCCCGGGCGCCGGTGCCTCCGGGGAGGAGACGACGACCAGGTCCTCGCGCAGCACCTCCCGCGTGGTCAGCGCGGGCGACGGCGTCGGCAGCGGCAGCACGATCAGCGCGAGGTCCAGCGCGCCCCGGGCCAGCTCCCGCACCAGGTCGTGGGAGCCGCCCTCCTCGATCATGAGCCGGATGCCCGGATAGCGGTCGTGGAAGGCGCGCAGCACATCCGGCAGCAGGCCCGTGCACAGGCTCGGCGTCGCACCGAGCCGCACCCGGCCCCGGCGCAGCTGCACCAGCTCCTGCACCTCCTGCCGGGCGGTGTCCGCGTCGGCGAGGATCCGCCGGGCCAGCGGCAGCAGCGCCCCGCCCGCGTCGGTGAGCGTGATGTTGCCCCGCGCGCGCAGGAACAGATCCGCGCCCAGCTCCCGCTCCAGCGCCTTGATCTGCTGCGACAGCGACGGCTGGGCCACATGCACCAGCTCGGCGGCATGGGTGAAGTGCCGGGTCTCGGCGACGGCCACGAAATACTGGAGCTGCTGGAGCTGCATACAGCAACGATAGCTCCAGCCTATGGAAACGAGCCGCACCATGTCTTGGACCGATCGGGACGTTCGGCCCTAGCGTGCTGTTCCATGGCTCTGGCAACGCGGACGGACCGACGGCCGTCCATGGCGCGCACGATGTGGGACTCCTCCGTCGGCAAGAAGACGGTGATGGCCGTCAGCGGTCTGATCATGCTGCTCTACCTGGTGGTGCACATGATCGGAAACCTGAAGATCTACTTCGGGGCGGGCGAGTTCAATCACTACGCCCACTGGCTGCGCACCGTCGGCGAACCCTTCATGCACTACGAGTGGACCCTCTGGCTCGTCCGGATCGTGCTCGTCGTCGCCGTGGTCGCCCACGCCACGTCCGCGTACCAGCTCAGCCGCCGCGACATCAGGGCGCGGCCCAGCAAGTACGTCCACCGCAGGCCCCGGGCGAGCTACGCCACGCGCACCATGCGCTGGGGCGGGATCATCCTCGGCCTGTTCATCGTCTGGCACATCCTGGACCTGACCACCGGCACCGTGCACTCCGGCGGCTTCCAGCCCGGCCACCCGTACCAGAACGTCGTGGACACCTTCTCCACCTGGTACGGCGACGTGATCTACATCGTCGCGATGCTCGCGCTCGGCCTGCACGTCCGGCACGGCTTCTGGAGCGCCGCGCAGACCCTCGGCGTCGGCAGCCGGGCCCGCGACCGCGCCCTGAAGACCGCCGCGAACGTTCTCGCGCTGCTGCTCACGGCCGGCTTCATCGCCGTACCCGTGGGCGTCATGACCGGAGTGGTGAGCTGACATGACCGACTACGTGAACTACCCGACCGGCGAACCCGTCGCCGACACCAAGGCCCCCGCGGGACCGGTCCACGAGCGCTGGGACACCCGCCGCTTCGAGGCCAAGCTGGTCAACCCGGCCAACCGGCGCAAGCACACGGTCATCGTGGTCGGCACCGGCCTCGCCGGCGGCTCCGCGGGCGCCACCCTGGCCGAACAGGGCTACCACGTCGTCCAGTTCTGTTATCAGGACTCCCCGCGCCGCGCCCACTCCATCGCCGCGCAGGGCGGCATCAACGCCGCGAAGAACTACCGCAACGACGGCGACTCGGTCCACCGGCTGTTCTACGACACCGTCAAGGGCGGCGACTTCCGCGCCCGCGAGTCCAACGTCGCCCGCCTGGCGCAGATCTCCGTGGAGATCATCGACCAGTGCGTGGCGCAGGGCGTGCCCTTCGCCCGTGAGTACGGCGGCCTGCTCGACACCCGCTCCTTCGGCGGCGTCCAGGTCTCCCGCACCTTCTACGCCCGCGGCCAGACCGGCCAGCAGCTGCTCCTGGGCGCCTACCAGGCCCTGAGCAGGCAGATCGCCGCCGGGAACGTGGAGATGCATCCGCGCACCGAGATGCTGGACCTGATCGTCGTGGACGGGCGGGCGCGCGGCATCGTGGCCCGGGACCTGATCACGGGCCGTATCGACACGTACTTCGCGGACGCGGTCGTCCTCGCCTCCGGCGGCTACGGCAATGTCTTCTACCTGTCGACCAACGCCATGAACTCCAACGCGACCGCGATCTGGCGGGCGCACCGGCGCGGCGCCTACTTCGCCAACCCCTGCTTCACGCAGATCCATCCGACGTGCATCCCGCGCACCGGCGACCACCAGTCCAAGCTCACCCTGATGAGCGAGTCGCTGCGCAACGACGGCCGGATCTGGGTGCCCCGGGCCAAGGGCGACGACCGCCCGCCGAACCGGATCCCCGAGGACGAGCGCGACTACTACCTGGAGCGCATCTACCCCTCCTTCGGCAACCTGGTCCCGCGCGACATCGCCTCCCGCGCCGCGAAGAACGTCTGCGACGAGGGCCGGGGGGTCGGCCCCGGCGGCCAGGGCGTCTACCTGGACTTCGCGGACGCGATCCGGCGGATGGGCCGGGCGGCCGTGGAGGCCAAGTACGGCAACCTCTTCGACATGTACCAGCGGATCACCGACGAGGATCCGTACGAGGTGCCGATGCGGATCTACCCGGCCGTGCACTACACGATGGGCGGACTGTGGGTCGACTACGACCTCCAGACCACCGTCCCCGGCCTGTTCGCCGTCGGCGAGGCCAACTTCTCCGACCACGGCGCGAACCGGCTCGGCGCCTCCGCGCTGATGCAGGGCCTGGCCGACGGCTACTTCGTGCTCCCGGCCACCATCAACGACTACCTGGCCCGCAACCCCCACCAGGACCCGGTCACCGCCGAACACCCGGACGTACAGGAGGTGCTGGCGGAGACCGAGGACCGGCTGAACCTGTTGCTGGCCGTCGACGGCGACCGCACCCCGGACTCCTTCCACCGCGAACTCGGCGAGGTCATGTGGGAGTTCTGCGGCATGGCCCGCACCGACGAGGGCCTGCGCAAGGCCCTGGAGCGCATCCCCGAGATCCGCGAGGAGTTCTGGCGGCGCATCAAGGTCCCCGGCACCGGCGAGGAGTTCAACCAGTCGCTGGAGAAGGCCAACCGCATCGTCGACTATCTCGAACTCGCCGAACTCATGTGCCTCGACGCACTGCACCGCGCCGAGTCCTGCGGCGGCCACTTCCGCGAGGAGTCCCAGACCCCGGACGGCGAAGCCGCCCGCAGGGACGAGGAGTTCGCCTACGCGGCCGCCTGGGAGTTCGCCGGTACGGGCTCCGCTCCCGTGCTGCACAAGGAAGACCTGGTCTTCGAGTACGTCCACCCCACCCAGCGGAGCTACGCATGAAGCTCACCCTGCGCGTCTGGCGGCAGCAGAACGCCGACGCCGACGGCACGATGTCCACCTACGAGGTGGACGGCATCTCGTCCGACATGTCCTTCCTGGAGATGCTGGACCTCCTCAACGAGCGGCTCATCCTCTCCGGCGAGGACCCGGTCGCCTTCGACCACGACTGCCGCGAGGGCATCTGCGGCGCCTGCTCCCTGGTGATCAACGGGGACGCGCACGGACCCGAGCGGACCACCACCTGCCAGCTGCACATGCGGTCCTTCGAGGACGGCGACACGATCGACATCGAGCCCTGGCGGGCCGCCGCGTTCCCGGTGATCAAGGACCTCGTGGTCGACCGGTCCGCGTTCGACCGGATCATCCAGGCCGGCGGCTACGTCACCGCGCCCACCGGATCCGCGCCCGAGGCACACGCCACGCCGGTGCCGAAGGCGGACGCCGACTTCGCGTTCGAGCACGCCGAGTGCATCGGCTGCGGAGCCTGCGTGGCGGCGTGCCCCAACGGCGCGGCGATGCTGTTCACCTCGGCCAAGATCAACCATCTGAACGTGCTGCCGCAGGGCGCGCCCGAGCGGGAGACCCGGGTGCTCGACATGGTGGCGCAGATGGACGAGGAGGGCTTCGGCGGCTGCACGCTCGCGGGGGAGTGCGCCACCGCCTGCCCCAAGGGCATCCCGCTGATGTCCATCACCGGCATGAACCGGGAGTGGCTGCGGGCCACCCGGAAGGCGGGCAAGCGGTAACGCCACTCGCACACACAGCCGTTCGCCGACAGGGGCGGGCGGACGGGGCCGGGAGCGTGGTGCTCACCCGGCCCCGTCTCGTGTCGCGCGCAGCCGCCCGGCGGCCCCGGCCGTTCAGCATTCCCACATCCGCTCTCCCGGCATCCGTCACGCGCCGGTCAACCGGCGTCGGAAGAACAGGAAAGGCGGGCCGCGGACCACCGGTCCGCCGCCGCTGTCGCCGAACCGGCCCCGTGACCAGGAGAGAGCCATGACCGGCGTTTCCACCCTCGACCGTCCCCCGCAGCCTGCCGCACCCGCCCGCTACACCGTCGCGCTCGCCCGCGACGAGGACGACGTGCGGGCCGCGCAGCGGCTGCGGTACGACGTCTTCGCCGGGGAGATGGGCGCCGCACTCGCCACCCCGCGGCCGGGCCACGACATCGACGCCTTCGACGCCCACTGCGATCATCTGCTGGTCCGCGACACGGTGACCGGGCAGGTCGTCGGCACCTACCGGCTGCTGCCGCCCGAGCGGGCCGCGGCCGCCGGACGGCTGTACTCCGAGGGCGAGTTCACGCTCGACGCGCTCGAGGCGATCCGCCCCGGCCTGGTCGAGGTCGGCCGTTCCTGTGTGCACCCCGACCACCGCGACGGCGCGGTCATCGGCCTGATCTGGGCCGGTATAGCCCGCTACATGACCGACCGGGGCCACGAGTGGCTGGCCGGCTGCTGCTCGATCCCGCTCGCCGACGGCGGCGCCCTCGCCACCGCCACCTGGGGCCGGGTGCGCGACAAGCACCTGGCGCCCGAGGAGTTCCGGGTACGACCGCTCACGCCCTGGACCCCGAACGACGAGGCCCCCGCCGGGCGCACCGAACTGCCCGCGCTGCTGCGCGGCTACCTCCGCCTCGGCGCCTGGGTGTGCGGGGAGCCCGCGCACGATGCGGACTTCGGGGTCGCCGATCTGTACGTGCTGCTGTCGATGCGCCGGGTCAACCCGCGCTATCTGCGGCACTTCCTCTCCCTCGTGCCGGCCTGATGAGCGTCTGGCTGCCCACCGCGCCCTGCACCCCGGACGCCTGTGTGGAACCGGCGCCCGCCACCGTCCCCGCGCCCCGGGCCGTGCTGCGGCTGGCCGCCGTCGCCGCCCTGGTGCTGGCCGGGATCGCCCTGTCCCCGCTCGGCCGGCGGATCCCCGCCGAGTGGATCGGGCGCTGGTGCCGGGCGGTCGTACGGGCCATCGGGGTACGGGCGAGCATCACCGGCGCGGTCGCGCCGGACGGCGGGCTGCTGCTGGTCGCCAACCATGTGTCCTGGCTGGACATCCCGCTGCTGACCGCCGTACGGCCGGCCAGGATGCTCGGCAAGACGGAGATACGGCGATGGCCGGTGGCGGGCGCCCTGGCCGCGCGGGGCGGGACCCTGTTCATCGAACGGGACCGGCTGCGGGCGCTGCCCGGCACGGTCGCGGTGATCGCCGACGCCCTGCGCACCGGCTCCGCCGTGGCCGCGTTCCCGGAGGGCAGCACCTGGTGCGGGCGCGCCCATGGCCGCTTCCACCGGGCCGTCTTCCAGGCGGCGCTGGACGCGGGCGTGCCCGTGCAGCCGGTCTGTCTGCGGTACTGGCTCCAGGACGGCGGTACGGGCACCGCCGCGGCCTTCGTCGGCGAGGACACCCTGCTCGCCTCCCTGTGGCGGGTGGCCCGCACCCGGGGGCTGGTCGCCGAGGTCCAGGTGCGCCCGCTGATCCCCCCGGACACCCACCCCGACCGCCGCGCCCTCGCCACCGCGGCCCAGCCGATCACCCCCGCCCCGACCTGGACCCACGCGGCCCTGGTCAACGACCACCGCACGACCACCCGCACCCTCGGCCGGACCTCGCCCGCCGACCAGGAGGGGATGACCCGGGCGGGGTGATCCGGAGGGGATTGTCCGGAGGGGATTGTCCGGAGGGGGCGACCCGGCAGGGGCAGCCCCTCGGGGGCGTCCCCTAGGGCATCACCCGGGCCAGATACGGCGCCGTCGCGCTGCCCTCCGACCGGGCCACCCGCTGCGGCGGCCCCGCGGCGACGACGCGGCCGCCCTGGTCGCCGCCGCCCGGGCCGAGGTCGATGACCCAGTCGGCGGCGGCGACCACCGTCATGTCGTGCTCGACCACGACGACGGTGTGCCCGTCGTCGACCAGGCCGTGCAGCCGGTCCATCAGGACCTCGACGTCGGCCGGGTGCAGTCCGGTGGTCGGCTCGTCCAGCAGATACAGGGTGTGGCCGCGGCGACCGCGCTGCAGCTCGCTCGCCAGCTTGATCCGCTGGGCCTCGCCGCCGGACAGCTCGGTCGCGGGCTGGCCGAGGCGCACATAGCCGAGGCCCACGTCGAGCAGCGTGCCGAGGCTCCGGGCGGCGGCCGGGACGTCCGCGAAGAACTCCGCCGCCGCCTCCACCGTGAGGTCCAGCACCTCGGCGATGTTCCGCCCCCGGTACGCCACCTGGAGGGTGTCGGGGTTGTAGCGGGCGCCGCCGTAGTCCGGGCAGGGCGCGTACGTGCTCGGCAGGAACAGCAGCTCGACGCCGACGAACCCCTCGCCCTGGCAGGTCTCGCAGCGGCCCCCGGCGACATTGAAGGAGAACCGCCCGACGCCGTACCCGCGCGTCCGCGCCTCGTCCGTCGCCGCGAACACCTTCCGCACCACGTCGAACAGCCCGGTGTACGTGGCCAGATTGGAGCGCGGGGTGCGGCCGATCGGCTTCTGGTCGACCCGCACCAGCCGGTCGACGCCCTCCGTCTCCTGCGTCAACTCGCCGATCAGCGTGGACTTACCCGACCCGGAGACCCCGGTGACGGCGGTGAACGCGCCCAGCGGGAACGCGGCCGTCACCTCGCGCAGGTTGTGCCGGGTCACCGGACCCACCGTCAACCAGCCGCGCGGTTCCCGGACTTCACGCGGCGGCCCCGGCGCCTCGTCGAAGAGGAACGCGGCCGTCGCCGACTCCTCGACCGACGCCAGTTCGGCGGGCGGCCCGCTGTACAGCACCCGCCCGCCGTGCTCGCCCGCGCCGGGCCCCACGTCCACCAGCCAGTCGGCGCCGCGCACCACCTCCAGATGGTGCTCCACCACGAACACCGAGTTCCCCGCCGCCTTCAGCCGGGCCAGCACGGTGAGCAGCGCCTCGGTGTCCGCCGGGTGCAGTCCCGCGGACGGCTCGTCCAGCACGTACACCACACCGAACAGTCCGGACCGCAACTGGGTGGCCAGCCGCAGCCGTTGCAGCTCGCCCGCCGAGAGGGTGGGGGTGGAGCGGTCCAGGCTCAGATAGCCGAGGCCGAGTTCGACCACCGGCGCGATCCGCGACTTCAGGTCCTCGGTGAGGACACGCGCCGTCTCCGAGTCGCCGTCCAGCATCTCGGCGAGGCCGGTCAGGGGCAGCGACGCCAGCTCGGCGATGGTGCGGCCGCCGACGGTCACCGCCATCGCCTCGGGCCGCAGCCGGCTGCCCCCGCACCCCGCACAGGGCGCGCTGGTCAAAAAGCGCTCCGCCTTGGCGCGCAGGGTCGGCGACTTGGTGTCGGCGAACGTCTTGAGCACATACCTGCGGGCGCTCATGTACGTGCCCTGGTACGGGCGTTGGATACGGTCCGCGTCCCGCACCGGATGCACCGTGACGACCGGCTGCTCGTCCGTGAACAGGATCCAGTGCCGCTGCTCGGCGGGCAGTTCACGCCAGGGGGCGTCCACATCGTGGCCGAGCGCGTCCAGGATGTCCCGCAGGTTCTTGCCCTGCCAGGCGCCCGGCCACGCGGCGATCGCGCCCTCGCGCACCGACAGCGCGGGATCCGGCACCAGCAACTCCTCGCTGGTGTCGTGCACCTGGCCCAGACCGTGGCACCGGGGGCAGGCGCCCGCCGCCGTGTTCGGCGAGAACGCGTCGGAATCCAGGCGCTCCGCGCCCGGCGGGTACTCCCCGGCACGCGAGAACAGCATGCGCAGGGAGTTGGAGAGATTGGTGACCGTGCCCACCGAGGAGCGCGAGGTGGGGGCCGCTCGGCGCTGCTGGAGCGAGACCGCGGGCGGCAGCCCGGTGATCTCACCGACCTTGGGCGCGCCGACCTGGTGGATCAGCCGACGGGCGTACGGCGCGACCGACTCGAAGTAACGGCGCTGGGCCTCGGCGTAGATGGTGCCGAACGCCAGGGACGACTTCCCCGAGCCGGACACCCCGGTGAACACGGCCAGTACGTCACGCGGGACGTCCACGTCGACGCCCCGGAGATTGTGCTCACGGGCGCCGCGGACGCGGACGCAGGGATCATGGGGGCTGTGGTGCATGGAAGACACACCCTATCCGCCCCCTACGGTCAGGACCGCGGCGGGTTGCCCGGGTCCTGCCGGGTGCCGAACTCGTCCCGCGCCTTGTCCTGGGCGGTGTCGACCTGCTTCTGGTACTTGTCGCCGGTGCGCTGGTCGATGTAGTCGCCACCCTTGTCGATGCCCTTGTCGGCCTGACTCTCGTGGCCCTTGATCATGCCCTTGAGCTTGTCCATGAAGGACATGGCGGTCCTCCTCCTCGCTTACGTCCTTGCCCTCCCAGGGTCACCGGCGCGGGCCCGCCTCGCATCTCGGGGCGCCGCCCCCGGGGTCAGGGAGCGGCGGCGAAGAGCGCGGCCAGCGCGCGGTAGGAGTCCAGCAGCGCCGTACGGTCGTAGCCGCTGGTGGTGACCAGGACCTCGGCCGCGCCGGTCTCCTTCAGCACCGACTCCAGCTCGTGCGCGACCTGGTCCGGGGTGCCCGCGAGCTGCCCGGCGAGCTGGGCGTCGTACGCCTCCCGCTCCCGCGCGGTCAGCGAGCGTGCCTCGGTCTCCTCGGCCGGGGCGAGCGGCGGGAAGGTGCCGTGCGTGCGGGCGTACGCCATCGACCACGCCTCCGGGACCAGCAGCCGCCGCGCGTCCTGCTCGGTGCCGGCGACCGCGACCGTCCCGGAGATCACCACATACGGCTCGGCCGCCCAGGGGGAGGGGCGGAACCCGGCGCGGTAGCGCTCGACACCGCGCAGCAGCCGCTCCCGGCCGCGCAGGTCCCCGATGACCAGGGGCAGTCCGGCCCGCGCCGCGATCGCCGCGCCCTCGCCCAGGGCCAGCACGAACGGCGGCACCCGCAGACCGTCCGCGGGCCGGGCGCGCACCCCCGTAGGGGACGCCCCGGAGAACCAGCCGAGCAGCTCGTCGAGCTGGGCCCCGAAGTCCTCGGCGTCCCCCTTGTCCCGGCCGAGCGCCCGGCGTACGCCGTCCGTGAAGCCCACCGAGCGTCCGAGGCCCATGTCGATCCGCCCCGGGAACAGCGACTCCAGCACCCCGAACTGCTCGGCGACCACCAGCGGCCGGTGGTTGGGCAGCATCACGCCGCCGGTGCCCACCCGGATCGTCCGGGTGGCGGCGGCCACCGCGGCGGCCAGCACGGTCGGCGCGGAACCGGCGACACCGGGCACACCGTGGTGCTCGGACACCCAGAACCGGTGGTAGCCGAGCGCCTCCGCCTCCCGTGCGAGGGCCACGGTGTCCCGCAGCGCCTCGGCGGGCGGGTGCCCCTGCCGGATGCGGGAACGGTCGAGGACGGAGAACCGGGTCCGGGCGATCACTGAACTGCTCACCTGTGGTTCAACGCCTCGACCGCCCGTGGATTCCCGCACGTGGCTAAGGTCTTGGTGTGAGCGACATCGGTATGAGCGGCATCGGTATGAGCGGCATCGGCGGGCGCGACGACAGCGCACGGCCGATCGCCGTGTTCGACCTCGACAACACCCTGGCGGACACCGCCCACCGGCAGCATTTCCTCCAGCGGCGGCCCAAGGACTGGGACGGGTTCTTCGGTGCCGCGCCCGCCGACCCGCCGCTCGCCGAGGGCGTCGAGCTGGCCCGGCGCAGCGCGCGGGACTGCGAGGTCGTCTATCTGACCGGCCGTCCGGAGCGGTACCGGCGCGACACCCTGGACTGGCTCGCCGCGCACGAACTGCCCGCCGGGGACCTGTACATGCGGGGCGACGCGGACCGCAGGCCCGCCCGGTTCACCAAGCTCGCGACCCTGCGCCGGCTCGCCCGGGGCCGCGCGGTGCGCTTCCTCGTGGACGACGACACGGTGGTGTGCGACGACGCCGAACGCGCCGGATTCACCGTGGTGCGGGCCCGCTGGGCCGAGGACTCCGCCGCGCTGCGCGAGGCCCAGGAGAAGGAGGGCCGTACCTGAGGCGGGACGCCCGAGGCGGTCGGTCAGTCGCCGTCCTCGATGCGGAAGCCCACCTTCAGGCCCACCTGGTAGTGCTCGATCCGCCCGTCCTCGATCTGGCCGCGGACCTGCGTCACCTCGAACCAGTCCAGGTTGCGCAGCGTCTGTCCGGCGCGGGTGATGCCGTTGCGGATGGCCTGGTCGAGGCCCTCGTGCGAGGTGCCGACGATCTCGGTGACCCGGTAGGTGTGGTCCGTCATCGGAGGCTCCTTGGGCCGGGGGACACGTCGTACTCCACGGTGCCGCATCCCGGCCCGCTCCGCACGGCGTAGCGGCCGTGACCTCGCGTAATCACCGATACCCCTTGACCTCGGCATTGGTCCATACCAAAATCCAGCCACACCCGTACGAGCCTGTGCGCTCGTCCCCCCACGTCGGGCCTTCACCCCTGTGCGCAAGCGCCATGCCAGACAGAACAGGACCCCTCGTGAGACGTCGTCTGCTCGCCCTCGGCTGTGTCACCGGCTGCCTCGTCAGCGGCTGCGGAATGCTCCCCGGCACCCATCAGCGCGAGACCGTCACCGTGTGGCTGATGAAGGACAGCGCCTCGGCGGACTTCCTCGACCGCTTCACCAAGGACTTTGAACACACCCATCCGGACCTGCGCCTGGACATCCGCATCCAGGACTGGACCGGCATCGTGGCGAAGGTCCGCAAGGCGCTCGCGGAGACCTCCGACGACGCGCCCGACGTGATCGAGGTCGGCAACACCCAGGTGCCGCTGTACGCCGACGGCGGCCGACTCGCTGATCTGACCCTGGAGTCGATGCGCGACTGGGGCAAGGACAAATGGCTGCCCGGACTCGCCGAACCCGGCAAGGACGGCAGCTCGCAGTACGGCATCCCCTGGTACGCCGCCAACCGCGTCGTCATCTACCGCAAGGACCTGTTCGCGCAGGCCGGCATCGCCCGTCCGCCGCGCACCCGCGCCGAATGGCTCGCCGACACCGAGAAGCTCGACTCCGGCCCGGACCAGGGGATCTACCTCGCCGGACAGGACTGGTACACGCTCTCCGGCTTCATCTGGGACGAGGGCGGCGACCTCGCCCGCAAGGTCGACGACTACCAGTGGAAGGGCGCCCTGGACACCCCCGCCGCGCTGCGCGGCATGGACTTCTACCGGCGGCTCCAGTCGCTGGGCGACGGACCCAAGGGCGCGGACGAGGAACACCCGCCCCAGGCCGGGGTGTTCGCCGGTGGCAGGGTGGCGCAGATCGTCGCCGTACCGGGACTCGCCCAGGCCATCGTGAAGCAGAACCCGGAACTCAAGGGGAAACTCGGCTACTTCCCGGTGCCCGGACCGAACGCCTCCCGGCCCGGCGCCGTGTTCACCGGCGGCTCCGACCTCGTCGTGGCGCAGAACACCAAGGACCAGTTCGCGGCGACCGCCGTCATCGGGGCGCTCACCGGCGCCAAATGGGACACCGAACTCGCCCGCACCATGAACTACGTGCCCAACAAGACCACATTGGCCGCCGCCGTCTCCGGCGAGGAGGGGGTCGCCGCCATGGCCGCGGGCGCGGCACACGGCAGAGCGACCCCCAACACCCCTCAGTGGGCGGACGTCGAGGCCGACAACCCGATCAAGCGGTACATGACCCTGGTGCTGACCGGGGCCGACCCGGCGACCGAGGCCCGCCGGGCGTCACAGAAGATCACCGAGAAGCTCACCCCGGACCTCTGAGCCGCTCACCGTGCCACGCTCAGCGACAGCGCGAACCGGTTCTGCGCATCGGTCCACCAATGGGTCAACCCGAGCCCGGCGGCGGCCAGTTCCCGGCTCACCCCCTCCTCGCGGAACTTCGCCGACACCTCGGTGCGCAGCTCCTCGCCCGGCGCGAACTCGACCGCGAGGCCCAGCGCGGGCACCTTCACGGTCTGCGCGGTGCGCGAGCGCAGGCGCATCTCGATCCACTCGCGCCGGGCGTCCCACAGCGCCACGTGCTCGAAGGCGTCCGGGTCGAAGTCGGCGCCCAGTTCGCGGTTGACGACGCTCAGCACGTTCTTGTCGAACGCGGCCGTCACCCCGGCCGCGTCGTCGTACGCCCGCACCAGCACCTGCTCGTCCTTGACCAGGTCGGTGCCGAGCAGCAGGCCGTCGCCGGGTTCGAGCAGGGCGCGCACCGAAGCGAGGAACGCGGCGCGCTCGGCGGGCAGCAGATTGCCGATGGTGCCGCCGAGGAACGCCACCAGCCGGGGGCCCGGCGTCGGGGGCAGGGCGAGCGGCGCGGTGAAGTCGGCGATCAGCGCGTGCACTTCGAGGTCCGGGCGCTCCGCGATGAGCGCCCGCCCGGCCTGGGTGAGGGCGCTCTCGCTGACGTCGACCGGGACGTACGCGGCCAGCGAGGTGAGGGCGTCGAGCAGATAGCGGGTCTTCTCCGAGGAGCCCGAGCCCAGCTCGATCAGCGTCCGGGCTCCGCTCGCGGCGGCGATCTCACCGGACCGGGCGGCCAGGATCTCCCGCTCGGCGCGGGTGGGGTAGTACTCGGGCAACTCGGTGATCCGGTCGAAGAGTTCGCTGCCCCGGGCGTCGTAGAACCACTTCGGCGGCAGCCACTTGGGATCGTCGGTCAGGCCGTGTTCGACATCGGCGCGCAGCGCGGCCTCCGTCGCGTCCTCGGGGAGGGTGCGGGTGACGTGCAGAGGGCTCACGTGCAGGGCTCCTTAGGTGGTACGGCGGCCGGTCGCGCCGCCGGGGCGAGCAGCACACCGCTGCTGTCCGCGGTGAGCACGGTGCGGTCGGGGACCTCCCGCCACAGCGGGTCGTCGTCGTAGGGCTCGGAGGCGACGACCGTGCCCAGACCGGGCTCCGTGCGGTACCAGAGGCTGTCGCCCCAGGCGGTGGCGGCGATGGTGGTGCCGTCCGTCAGCAGCAGGTTCAGCCGGGAGGCGGGGGCGGCCCGCGCGACCTCGCGCACCGTCTCCGCCAGGGCCCGCGCCGGGTCCGCCCCGGTGCGCAGCCGGTGCAGCACCAGGGCCCAGACGAAGGCCGAGTCGGTGCGCGCGGGCAGCGACAGCAGGTCGACCGGGGGCAGCGTGGCCACCAGCGGCGCCGCCGCGTCCGGCCAGCCCGCGACCGCCCCGTTGTGGCTGAACAGCCAGCGCCCCGCGGCGAACGGCGCCGCCGCGGCCTCCGCGTCCGCCCCCGCGAGGGTGGCGTCCCGTACGGCGGCGAGCACCGCGCCGGAGCGCACCACCCGGGCCAGATCGGTGAAGGACAGGTCCGCCCAGATCGGTCCGGGCCGCCGGTAACGGGCGGGCTCGGCATCACCGGGGGCGTACCAACCCACGCCGAAACCATCGGCGTTGACCGTCCCGTACCGCTGCCGCCGCGGCGCCCACGACTGCCGGAACAGGCTGTACGGGGGCTCCGTCAGCAGCCGCCCCAGCGGCAACTCGGGGCCCACGTAGGCGAGATGGCGGCACATCAGGCGGTCTCCGAACGGGCGGTGCGGAAGCCGGAGAAGATCTGCCGCCGGATCGGATAGTCCCAGTTGCGGAACGTGCCCCGGCAGGCCACCGGGTCCACGGCGAACGAACCGCCGCGCAGCACCTTGTGCTCGGGGCCGAAGAACACCTCCGAGTACTCCTTGTACGGGAACGCCTGGAACCCCGGGTACGGCAGGAAGTCGCTCGCCGTCCACTCCCACACGTCGCCGATCAACTGCCGTACCCCGAGCGGGGATTCCCCGGCCGGGTAGCTGCCGGCCGGGGCGGGGCCCAGGTGCCGCTGACCGAGGTTGGCGTGCTTTGGCCCCGGGTCGGCGTCGCCCCAGGGGTAGCGCCGGGAGCGGCCGGTGGCTGGGTCGTGCCGGGCGGCCTTCTCCCACTCCGCCTCGGTGGGCAGCCGGCGCCCGGCCCAGCGGGCGTAGGCATCGGCCTCGTACCAGCACACATGCAGCACCGGCTCGTCCGGCGGCACCACCTCGGTGGTGCCGAAGCGGCGGCGCAGCCAGCGCTCGCCCTCCCGGCGCCAGAACAGCGGCGCGTCGATCCCGTGCCGCCGGATGTGCGCCCAGCCCTCCGGCGTCCACCAGCGCTCGGTGCCGTAGCCGCCGTCCTCGATGAACGCCTGATACGCGCCGTTCGTCACCGGGGTGGTGTCGATCCAGAACGGCGCCACCTCCCGCGCATGCGCCGGGCGTTCGTTGTCCAGCGCCCATGGCTCATCGGAGGTGCCCATGGTGAACGGGCCGCCGGGGACGAGGACTTCGGCAGGACCGGTGAACGGCGGGCCGGGCTCCGGGTCCGGCGCGGTCAGCACCGCGGGCCCCTTGCGCAGCTGATGGGTGATCAGCATCGTCTCGTCGTGCTGCTGTTCGTGCTGCGCGATCATCCCGAAGGCGAACCCGGCCTCGGTCAGCCGGGTGCCCCGCAGATCGGCGGACTCCAGCAGGTCCATGACCCGTCCGCGCACCTCGGCCGCGTAGTGCCGGGCCTCCGCGGGCGGCAGCAGCGGCAGCGAGGGCCGCTCCGCGCGCGGATGTTCGAAGGCGTCGTACAGGCCGTCGATCTCGGGGCGCATCGCCTCCCGCCCGCCGACCGCCCGCAGCAGCCACAGCTCCTCCTGGTTGCCGATGTGCGCGAGGTCCCACACCAGCGGGGACATCAACGGCGAGTGCTGCGCGGTGAGATCGGGTTCGTCCACACACGTGGTCAGCAAGGTGGTGCGGTCCCGGGCGGTGGTGAGCGAGGCCAGCGCGCGCTCGCGCAGCGCCTCGGTGTCCGGCTCCGCGGTCGTGGCCTCGGCCTTGGCGGCGGTCATGAGGGGATGTCCTTCCTGCCCTGGGCGGCGGGGCCGCTCCCGGCCGGGGCGGTACGGGTGCCGGGCAGCGCGTCCAGCAGATCGTCGGCCGGGCAGCGGCCCCGGGCGACATAGCGCTCCAGGTACCCCGCGACGGCGTCCGTCACCTCGGCGCCGGCACCGAGCCGGGGCAGCGCGTCGAGCGCCGCCGCGAAACAGGCGGCGGCCACCTCCCGCAGCTCCGGGTCGGCGAGCCCGAGCCGGGCCGCGGCGCTCCACAGCGGATTGTGCGGGGCCGGCAGGTTCAGCGTCCGCTCGGCCAGCGGCTTCACACAGCGGTAGGCGGTCTCGGCGGCCTGCGGATCGTCGAAGAGCGCCGCCGTCACCGCGAGCGGCACGATCCAGCCGTCCTCGCCCGGCTGCGCGTCGATCATCCGCAGCTCCAGATGGCCACGCGGTCTGACCGGCGGGAACAGGGTGGTCAGGTGGTAATCGAGGTCCGCCCGGGTGGGCGGCCGCGACCCCTGCCCGCGCGTCCACTCCCGGAAGGTCAGCCCCTCGGGCACCTCCCAGGGCCCGCCGTCCCGGCGCACGCACATCACCGGGGAGTCCAGCACATGCCGGGCCCACGCGGACCGCGGCTCCTCCTGCGGCGGGGGCGCGCCCGCCCGGTCCGCGCCGATCTCCGCCCACATCAGCTGCCGGGCGGACCGCCAGCCGGTGGGCAGCCGGTCGACCAGCGGGGAGTTGGCGAACGCGGCCACCAGGACCGCGCCCAGCTGATGCGCCAGCCACCAGCGCCGCCCGTGCCCCAGCGGGCCCGGCTCCTCATGGCCCGCGTCCACGCAGACCTGCACGGAGGCGGAGGCGCGCATCATGTGCCGCCCGGCCGGTCCGGTGCGGTCCAGGCACGTCTCCATGGCGTCGTAGCGCGGCTCGCGCAGGAACCGGTCCGGGACGCGGAAGGGATCGTGCCCGAGGCCGACGAGGACGAGCCCCTGCTCGTCGAGGACGGCGCGGACGGCCGCGAGGTCGGCGGAGACGGTGCCGACGCACTCCGTGAGGGAGGCGGCGGGCGGCGAGCTGAGCTCCAGCTGGCCGCCGGGTTCGACGGTGAGCGCCGAACCGAGGGGTACGGCACGCACGGCCGCGTAGGCCGCGCGCAGTCGGTCGGGTGTCACGGGACGCTGCGGCAGGTCCCGGTCATGGATGAGCCACTCCAGCTCCACACCGAGGGTGCGGGGTGGCCCGGTCTTGAAGCAGATGCCCTGGACCAGCGCGTCCACCTCGGCCTCGGTGACGGCCGTACGGTGCCCCGTACAGTCACCACCCTCGTCCATCACATCGGACATGTCGGGATCCTCCTGAGATTCCACCATGTCTCCGGTCCGGCGTTCGGTCGGCCGGGCCGGCACTCGTACCAGCCAAGACCCTCGTGCCGGATCGCACAAGAGCGCCCCTGCGGCGCCGCGGACCGGTCACCTTCGTGACCGTGCGCGTTCACGGCGGATTCCGGGGCCGGGAAACTCCGGATTCCGGGGCCGGGAAAACTCCGTTGCACCGCCCCACCAGCATCACGCAGGATGACCGCATGAGCACAACGGGGGAGACCGCGCGGGCCGCGGTCATGGCGTCCACGGGGGTGGCGCCATGAGCGCGCGCCTGCGCGGAATCGCCGCAGAGACGGAACAGATCGTGGCCGCGGGCCGCTACCGGCTCCCGGACGGCCGGGAGGTGTCCCTCACGGACGCGATAACAGCCGCCCGGAGCGGCACCCGGATGCATGGCCCCGGGCCGGTCCCGGTGCCACCGGCGCCCGGCCTGGACACGGTCGTCGAGGTGACCGGCGAGAGCAGCACGGAGGCGGCCCAGCGGCTGGCCGACGCGCCCGTCGCCGTCCTGAACTTCGCCTCGGCGAGAAACCCCGGCGGCGGCTATCTGAACGGCGCCCAGGCCCAGGAAGAGGCCCTGTGCCGCGCCTCCGCGCTGTACACCTGCCTGCTGGAGGCCCGGGAGTTCTACGACCATCACCGCGCCGACCGGGACCCGCTCTACTCCGACCGGGTGATCCACACCCCCGGCGTCCCCGTCTTCCGCGACGACCGCGGCCGACTCCTCGCCGAGCCCTACCATGTGGGTTTCCTGACCGCCGCCGCCCCGAACGCGGGCGTCCTGCGGCGTACGGCGCCCGAGCGCGCCGGGGAGATCCCGGCCGCCCTCGCGACCCGCGCCGAGCGGGTCCTGGAGACCGCCGCGGCCCATGGGTACCGGCGCCTGGTCCTGGGCGCCTGGGGCTGCGGAGTCTTCCAGAACGACCCGGAGCAGGTCGCGGGCGCGTTCCGGGAGCTGCTCGGCGCCGGGGGGCGATTCGAGCGGACTTTCGAGCAGGTGGTGTTCGGAGTCCTGGACCGGACGCCCCGGGCGACGGTACGGGAGGCGTTCGTACGGGTGTTCGCGCCGGCCAGGGTTTGAGAGGGGCGGGGGTCTGAGGGACGGGAGCTGAGGGGCCGGGGGCGGTTCCGGCCCGGCGTCGGCCGTCAGGTCCAGCCGTACCGCTCGTGCAGCCGCTGCCGGACCAGGTTGAACCGCATCCGGTCCAGGGCGCACGCCTCGCGGCGCATGCCGTCCTCGTGGAGGCGCAGCACCCGGTCCACGTCCACCCAGGAGTCCCGGCCCGTGCGGTCCCAGGGGCCGCTGCCGATGGCCACCCACTCCCGGTCGCCGTCGTGCCGCTTGCTGGAGAGCTGCACCGCCAGGAAGGTGCCCGCCGCCTCGCGGGCGACGACCAGCACCGGACGGTCCTTGCCCCGGCCGTCGTTCTCCTCGAACGGCACCCAGGTCCACACGATCTCCCCGGGGTCCGGGTCGCCGTCGTGGGCGGGGGAGTACTCGGTGCGCACCCGGCCGACCTCGCGCGGGTCGGCCTCGGCGGTGGCGCCCGGCCCGTGGCGGCCGGGAACGTTCTCATCGGTGTCGGTAAACGTGCTCACGGGGGCACCCTAATGGCACTTCCCGCAGGGACAACGGGCCCCTGCCGTACACCGGTTGGGCCTTGTCCGGATCGGTCCGGATATGGGTCAGGACGGCGGGTCGGCGGGCCGGGCGGTGATGCTCATACCGGGGCGGCGGTGGTGCACGGTGAGATAGGTCAGGCCCCGCTCCCCGGCGCTGAGGCTCCGGGTGGCACCGCGCGGCAGCCACACGAGGGCCCCCTCGGCGACCGGCCGCGGCGCGTCCGAGGGGCCCGCGCCGAGCACCCCCTCCCCGGCGACGACCAGCAGCAGCACGTCCAGTCGCCCCTCCGCGTGCGCCGCGATCCGCCCGCCCGGCGCGATCCGCACCACATTGGCATCCAACTGGCGCCCGCCCTCGGCGAGTTTCCACAGCACACCGGACGGCAGCGGCGGCTCCTCGGCCAGCGCCCGGGCGTCGCACAGGAGCTCCGGAACCGGTTCCGCCCGTTCGGCCTCCGATGACATCCGCACCCCTCACGCACCTCGGTCTCCGAGGCCCAGCCTACAATTCTCACAGGTGGGATTCGTGAAAAAAACGCGCAGGTGAGAGCAGGCGGAACAGGGCGCAGGGCCCGCGTCGGCGTGCCGTGCTGGACGCGCTGCGCGCCGCGCCCGCGCCGCTCGGGGTGACGGAGACGGCCGAGCGGCTCGGCGTGCACCCCGACACCGTCCGCTTCCACCTCGACGCCCTGGTGACCGAGGGCCGGGTCGAGCGCCGGGCCGAGGCGTCCACCGGCCCCGGCCGCCCGCGCGCGCCGTCTGCACCGTCCGCCCCGGCATGGACCGCGGCGGCGCCCGCGGATATCTGCCGCTGGCGCGGATGCCGCTCAGCCGCTGGGCGTCCGCCGATCCGGCCGAGGAGCACGGCGAGTTGATCTGCCCCCTCCATCTCGGCCTGATCCAGGGCGCCCACCGATGAACGCCACGTCCGCGGCCGTCGCCACCGCCGTCACCTTCGTCCGGCTCGGCATCGGCCGAACGGTGTTCCGGGCGCTGAACACGGTCGAGGCGGTGCTCGCGGTCGTGGTGAGCGTCGCCGTCGCGGTGGACGCCGCCCCCGCCCGGATCATCGGGCCGACGGTGGCCGCCGCGGTCCTCCTGCCGACCCAACTGGCGCCCGTCCGCCCCTGCTTGAACCGCCGCTCCGACCGCGTCCTCGCGGGCGAGGACCTGCCACGCTCCCGCGGCCACCTGTGGTACGTGGCCCTGGAACTCCTCAAGGCCGCCGCTCTGCTCACGGCGTGACGCCTGACCCGGCGGGTTCCGGCGGCCACCGCTCGTGCCAGCGCAGCTCCGCCTCCAACTGGGCCGCGAGCGACACCAGCAGGGGTTCGCTCCCCGCGGGCCCGAGCAGCTGTGCTCCCACCGGCAGTCCGTCCCCGACGAACCCGGCGGGCACATTGACCCCGGGCCAGCCCAGCACATTCCAGGGCCACGCGTACGGACACGCGCCGATCATCGCCCGGTCCGTGGCCGCCCCGCCGAGCCCGTACAGCGCGCCGATCCGCGGCGGGGGCGCCGCCGTGGTCGGGGCGAGGATCACGTCGTACGACCGGAAGAAGGCGCCGATCCGCCCTTGCAGCGCCGCCTCCGAGCGCCGGGCCGCCCGCAGCGGGGCCCCGCCGAGCAGCCGGCCCAGCCGGGCCGCGCCCCGGGTGCGGGCGTCGAGCAGCGCGGGATCGGGGGCCTCGGCGACCAGTTCGGCGATCCCGGCGGTGGCGCGGGGCACGAAGGCCAGCCCGATCTGTCCGTAAGGCGGGTCGTCCTCCGTCACCTCGTGCCCCGACGCGGCCAGCTGCCCGGCGAGTTCGGTGACCCGGGCGCGGATCTGCGGATGCAGCCGGGAGGGTACGGCGGTGAACGGCGGCCTCAGGGACAGCGCGACGCGCAGCCGACCGGGATCGCGGCCGACCGCGTCCGCGACCGTCAGCGCGGGCGGCCGGTGCACGTCCCGGGCGTGGCTGCCGCTCGCCGCGTCGAGCAGCAGGGCCGCGTCGGCGACCGTACGGGCCAGCGTGCCGTTGACCGTGATCCCCTGGAAGGGGTCGGGGCGCGGCCAGGTGGAGATGCGGCCGCGCTGCGGTTTGATGCCGATCAGCCGGGTCCAGGCGGCCGGTATGCGCACCGAACCGGCGCCGTCGGAGCCGAGCGCGGCCGGGACGAGGCCCGCCGCCACCGCCGCCGCCGAGCCGCCCGAGGAGCCGCCGGGGGTGTGCCCGGGATGCCAGGGGTTGCGGGTGTCGCCGAAGGCCCGTCCCTCCGTGAACGGCCACTGCCCCAGCTCACAGGTGTTCGTCTTGCCGACGATCACCGCGCCGGCCGCGCGCAGCCGCCGTACCGCCTCCCCGTCCTCGGCCACCGGCGGGAAGTCGCCCGTGCAGCCGAACGCCGTCGGCTCGCCCGCCACGTCCGTGTCGTCCTTCACCGCGAGCGGTACCCCGAGCAGCGGGCGCCGCCCGCCCGCCGCCAACTCCCGGTCGGCGGCGTCCGCTTCCGCGAGCGCGGCCTCGGCGCGCACGACGCGGAAGGCGTTCAGCACCGGCCGGCTCGCCTCGATCCGGGCCAGGGTCCGCTCCACCAGTGTCCGGGAGGTCACCTCCCCGGCGGCGAGCGCACGGGCGGACTCGGCGAGACCGGGGGAGCGGTCGGGCGTCATGGGCGAGTACCTCCGGGAGGCTCCGGACACGGGGTCTACCGAACGGTAACGTCAACAAGCCTGGCTGGGGAGGGGGTTGCCGCTGGGCTCGTGCCTCACCGCGTGAACAGCCGCCGCAGCCAGTCGAGCCGGGCGGCGCGCGCCGCCCGGGACAGGGCGGCCTTCGGGGCGAGGGTGTCGAAGCCGTGGAACGCGCCCGGCCAGACGTGGAGTTCGGCCCGGCCGCCGGCCGCCCAGATGCGGGACGCGTGGGCGACCGTCTCGTCCCGGAAGGTCTCCGCCGAGCCGACGTCGAGGTAGGCCGGTGGCAGTTCGGACAGGTCGGCGGCACGGGCCGGGGCCGCGTACGGGGAGACGTCCGGGCCGCCCCGGTCCGTGCCCAGCAGGGCGGTCCAGGCGGTCTCGTTGGCGGTGCGGTCCCACAGTCCGCGGCCGGTCATCTGCCGACCGGAGACGGTGTCGTTGCGGTCGTCGAGCATCGGGCTCAGCAGCAACTGGCCGAGCAGGTGCGGACCTTGCCGGTCCCGGGCCAGCAGGGTGGCCGCCGCCGCGAGCCCGCCGCCCGCGCTGGCCCCCGCGACGACGATCCGCCGCGGGGCGCCGCCGATCTCCGCCGTGTGCGCGGCGGTCCAGACGAGACCCGCGTAGACGTCCTCGACCGGGGCCGGGTGCGGATGTTCGGGGGCGAGCCGGTAGTCGACCGACACCACCACCGTTCCCAGCTCCCGCGCCCAGTCCAGCGGGACCTCCACCCCGGCCCGGTCGGTGCCGGCCATCATGCCGCCGCCGTGCACGTGGTAGAGCACCGGCAGCTGGGTCGTCGTACCCCTGGGACGGCACACCAGCAGCGGGACCCCGGGGGCGCCGGGCGGGCCCGGCACCGCGTACTCGCTCACCTCGAAGGCGCCGCCCAGGGTGAGGTCCGGTGCCGCCAGGCAGGTGCCGCGCCGGGCGGCGTCGAGATCCTCCAGACGGAACCCGGGCGCGGCCGCGTCCCCGAGCGACTCCAGGCACGCGGCCAGTTCCGGGTCGAACGGGGGCGGGACCAGGGGCACGGCTTCCTCCTCGGGCGGCTGACACGATCACGGCCGTACGGCCATCGTCCGCATACCCCTGCCCGGCCCCGGAAGTCGAGCGCGACGCGGAGTCGTACCCCCGGCTGCCGTAGTGAACCCCGGAGGGGGCGGCGGCGGAGCCCCTCAGGGGCAGGGGCAGGGGCAGGGGCAGGGGCAGGGACAGGGGCACGGGCACGGGTCGGAAAAGACCCGTAGGGGCCGGAGGCCGCTCGGCTCCGGCCCCTACGGGCGGTTCGGGTGGGGCTCAGGCGGCCGTGATCTCCGCCGCGGTGCCGTGCAGACGCGCCACGACCTCGGTCAGCTGGGCGGCGACCTCGGCGTCGTCGACCGGGTGGGTCTCGGCGAAGCGGGTCATGGAGCCGGGGATGGAGAGCTTGATGTCCTCGATCACCTTGCCGCCGGCGATGCCGACCGACTTGCGGGTGTCGTCCTGCGCCCACACGCCGCCGTACTGGCCGAAGGCGGTGCCGATCACGGCGACGGGCTTGCCGCCGAAGGCGCCGGCGCCGTACGGGCGGGACAGCCAGTCGATGGCGTTCTTCAGGACGGCCGGCATGGTGCCGTTGTACTCGGGCGAGAACAGCAGGAACGCGTCGGCGCCCTGAGCGGCCTCACGCAGCGCCGCGGCGGCGGCCGGGACACCGCCCTCGATGTCGAGGTCCTCGTTGTAGAAGGGCACGTCGGCGAGGCCCTCGAAGAGCACGACCTCGGCGCCCTCGGGGGCGAGCTTGGCGGCCGCCTCGGCCAGCTGACGGTTGTGCGAACCGGCACGCAGGCTGCCGACGAGCGCGAGGATACGAACAGACATGGGAAATCTCCAGGGGCTGAAACATCGCCGTTACGATCCGGACCAAGGTCCGTTTAAATTTCTACCACCCTAACCGGACCGGGGTCCAGTTCTGTTCCCGGTGCTTTACGCTGTCTTCATGTCCAGCGCGCCGCAGCCCTTCCCGACGCCGCAGGAGCCCTCCGACGCGCCACCCCTGCTGGAGCTCGGCACGGCTCCCGAGGAGCCCTGTCTGCGCGCCGACGCGGCCCGCAATCGGGCCCGGCTGCTGGAGGCCGCCGCCCGGCTGATCGCGGAGCACGGCGTGGCCGGCGTCACCATGGAGGCCGTCGCCTCGGCGGCCAAGGTCGGCAAGGGCACGGTCTTCCGGCGCTTCGGCGACCGCACCGGACTGCTGACGGCCCTGCTCGACCACTCGGGCAGGCAGCTCCAAGCCGACTTCCTCGGCGGGCCCCCGCCGCTCGGTCCCGGCGCGCCGCCCCTGGAGCGGCTGCGGGCGTTCGGCATCGCGGTGCTCTACCGCTCGGCCGAGCAGCTGGAGCTGCAACTCGCCGCCCAGCCCGAGGCGTGCCGCCGTTTCTCCCACCCCGCGACGCAGGCGCTGCGCACCCACGTCATCATGCTGCTGCGCCAGATCGTGCCGGACGCGGACTGCGAACTGCTGGCCCAGACCCTGCTGGCCTCCCTCGATCCGGCGCTCATCCACCATCTGACCCGGCAGCGCGGGATGCCCATGGCCCGCCTGGAGGCCGCGTGGATGGACCTGGTCGCGCGGGTGACGCGCACCCGGCCACCCGCCTGACCCCGCCCGGCAAGGGGCCGAACGGCCCTTTCGTGCACGGTAGTTGGTCAAAAAGCGAACCACGGTCCCCCGCGTGCCGCACCCCCGGGCCGCTCTGCCAAGATGCGGTCTGTCATGGTGCAGATACCGAACACTCCCACGAGTGCCGATGTGGCCCGCCTGGCCGGCGTCTCGCGCGCGACCGTGTCCTACGTCCTCAACAACACCGACGCCGTGCGGATCAGCGAACCCACGCGGCGGCGCGTCCACGAGGCCGCGCGGGAACTGGGGTACGTCCCCCACGCGGCTGCCCGCAGCCTGCGCGCGGGACACAGCCGTACGGTCCTCATGCCCGCCCCGGCGATCCCCGTCGGCCCCCTCTACAGCGCGTTCCTCAACGAGGTCCAGGGCGCTCTGGGCCGGCTCGACTACACCGTCGTCCAGTACGGCTCCGTCGGCCTCCAGAGCGACGACGCCGCCCGCGCCTGGGCCGAGTTACGGCCCGTGGCCGTCCTGGTGCCCGGCACCGGGATCGGCCCCCGGGGCGTCGACATCCTCAAACGCTCCGGCGCCCGCGCGGTCGTCACCCTCGGTCCCGAACGCGTCGAGGGGGCGCACGCCCTGCTGATGGACCATGACGCCGTGGGCCGGTGCGCGGCCGCCCACCTGTACGAACGCGGCAGGCGCCGGATCGGGGTCGTCGTACCGGAAGCGCCCGGCCTGGAGATCTATTCGAGGGCCCGGCTCGCCGGCGCCCGGCAGGCAGTGCGCGGCACCGAGGCGAGCGTCCTCGGCGTGCCGCTCGCCTACACGGAGCGGGCCGCCGCCGAACTCGCGGCGGACTGGCCCGAGTTGGACGCGGTGTTCGCCTACAACGACGAGTACGCCATGCTGCTGATGCGGGCCCTCCAGGACGCCGGGCGGCGCATCCCCGAGGACGTGGCCGTGATCGGCGCCGACGATCTGATGCTCGGCCGGTTGCTGCGGCCCCGGTTGAGCACCGTCCGCATCGAACTGCCCTCGGGCCGCGGCCTCGCCGCCCTCATCGACCGCGCGGTGCGCGACCCGGGCGGCGAACCGGAGGTGCACCGGGTCCTCGGCTCCTCGGTCGTACGACGCGAGTCCACCTGAACCCGGCCCGCCACCCCCGGCGGCCACCGGGCCCGCCACCCCCGGCGGCTACTGGCCCTGGCCCTCCTGGGCGGCGATGTTCTTGCGGACCTCGTCCATGTCCAGCTTGCGGGCCTGGCCGATGACGTCCGTGAGGGCCGCCTCGGGCAGTGCGCCGGGCTGGGCGAACACGGCCACCCGGTCCCGCACGATCATCAGCGTCGGGATCGACTGGATGCCGAAGGTCTGCGCCAGCTCCGGCTGCGCCTCGGTGTCCACCTTGCCGAACACCAGGTCCGGATTGTCCTCGGCGGCCTTCTCGTACACCGGCGCGAACTGCCGGCACGGACCGCACCAGGACGCCCAGAAATCGATGAGCACGAAGTCGTTGTCCGTGACCGTCTGGTCGAAGTTGTCCTTGGTCAGTTCCACGGTGCTGCTCATGGCCTGCTTCCCTCTTCCTGGTCCGGGGGTGTGCCGACGGCGGAAACACGGCCGGTGGGCCGCCTATTCCGGGCGGTGTCCACGCTGGTGCGGGCACCGCTCACGCGCACCCGGACGCCTCTCGCGCACCCGGGTGCCCGTGTGCGCGCTCGTACCCATGTGGCCGCCGCGCACACCACCCACCAGACTGACCCCATGACGGAAACGACGGAATCGGAAACCATCGCGTACGACGTCGTGGTGCTCGGGGCCGGGCCCGTGGGGGAGAACGTCGCCGACCGCACCCGCGCGGCCGGCCTCACCACCGCGATCGTGGAGAGCGAACTGGTCGGCGGCGAGTGCTCCTACTGGGCGTGCATGCCCAGCAAGGCGCTGCTCAGGCCGGTCATCGCCCAGGCCGACGCCCGACGGCTGCCCGGCCTCGCCGCGGCGGCCCAGGGACCCCTCGACACCCCGGCCGTGCTGGAGCGCCGCGACAACTTCACCTCTCACTGGCAGGACGACGGGCAGGTCGACTGGGTGGAGGGCATCGGCGCCGACCTCTACCGGGGCCACGGCCGCCTCGCGGGACCGCGCACGGTCACCGTCACCGTGTCCGACGGGAGCGTCACCACCCTCACGGCCCGGCACGCCGTCGTCGTCTGCACCGGCACCCGTGCCCAGCTGCCCGACCTGCCCGGACTCGCCGAGGTACGGCCATGGACCAGCCGGGAGGCCACCAGCGCGGACGCGGCCCCCGGGCGGCTGCTCGTCGTCGGCGGCGGTGTCGTGGCCACCGAGATGGCCGACGCCTGGGCGGCGCTCGGCTCCCGGGTGACCCTGCTGGTACGGGGCAAGGGCCTGCTCAGCCGCATGGAGCCGTTCGCCGGGGAACTGGTCGCCGAGGCGCTCACCGAGGCCGGGGTGGACGTGCGCACGGGGGTGTCCGTCGCGTCCGTCACCCGGGAGGACGGCACCGTGGTGGCCCTCACTCGTACGGGTGAAAGGTTTGAGGCCGACGAGATCCTCTTCGCCACCGGCCGCATCCCACAGACCGACGACATCGGCCTCGACACCGTCGGCCTGGAGCCCGGCTCCTGGCTGGAGGTCGACGACACGCTGCGGGTCACCGGGACCGACTGGCTGTACGCCGCCGGTGACGTCAACCACCGCGCGCTCCTCACCCATCAGGGCAAGTACCAGGCCCGTATCGCCGGTGCCGCCATCGGTGCCCGCGCGGCCGGCACCCCGCTGCTCGACGGCCCCTGGGGCCCACACGCGGCCACCGCCGACCACGAGGCCGTGCCGCAGGTCGTGTTCACCGACCCCGAGGCCGCCGCGGTCGGGCTCTCCCTCGCGGAGGCGGAGGAGGCCGGGCACCGGGTCCGGGCCGTCGACGTCGAGTTCTCCTCCGTCGCCGGGGCGGCCCTGTACGGCGACGGCTACAAGGGCCGCGCCCGCATGGTCGTGGATCTGGAGGACGAGATCCTGCGGGGCGTCACCTTCGTCGGCCCCGGCGTCGGCGAACTCATCCACTCGGCCACGATCGCCGTCGCGGGCCACGTCCCGATCAGCCGCCTGTGGCATGTGGTCCCCTCCTACCCGACCCTGAGCGAGGTCTGGCTGCGCCTGCTGGAGGCGTACCGGGACAACTGAGGGGACCCTCGGGGGAATCCGCCGGGACCCTGACCGCCCCCTGGGGGCCGCGCGCACGCGGCCCCCAGGGGGCATGGTCATGACCGGGAGGGTTCCCCGCCCCGGGGGCGGACGCGCGGGCGGATCACGGCAGTTCGAAGCCGAGGGCGGTCGCGGCCGCGGCCGGGGTCGGCTGGGACCACAGGGCGGCGACGGCCTCATTGGTGGACAGGGAGCGCGGAGCGGCGCGGTCGAGGTAGAGCGTGCCGTCGAGATGGTCCGTCTCGTGCTGCACGATGCGGGCCGGCCAGCCGGTGAACACCTCGTCCACCGGGCGCCCCCGCTCGTCCTCCGCGCGCAACCGCACCTCGGCATGCCGAGCCACCACCGCCTGCCAGCCGGGCACGCTGAGGCAGCCCTCGAAGAACGCGGCACGCGCGGTGCCGACGGGCTCGTACACGGGGTTGACCAGCACCCGGAAGGGCTGCGGGCGCCGTCCCCTGATCGCGGCGATCTCCTCCGGCACCGGCGCCGGGTCCTCCAGGACCGCGATCCGCAGCTCCACGCCGACCTGGGGCGCGGCGAGGCCCACGCCGGGCGCCGCGCGCATGGTCAGGCGCAGCGCCTCGACGAAGCGGGCCAGCAGGGCGGGGCCGAGCTGGCCGTCGTACGCCTCGGTGGGGCGGCGCAGCACCGGCTGCCCGGCGGCGACGATGGGCAGGGGGCCGCCGGTGGCGAGGAGTTCCTCGACCCGTTCGGTGAGCGGCGCGTGATCACGGTCGGATGCCATCGCGCCAGGATGCCACGGTGGCCCATCCGGGTACGAGGCGCCCGGTCCGGTGCCACGGCGGCTGCGGGGATCCGGCTCAGCGTTGCCGGACGTCGCCTCGGCCCTGCGGGAGGTCGCCTCGGCCCTGCGGGAGGTCGCCCGCGAGCGCGGCGGCGATCCGCAGATGCCGCTCCGCCTCCTCGTGCCGCGACTGCCGTTCGAGCGTGCGGCCCAGCATCAGCCGGGCGTAGTGCTCCACCGGGTCGCGCTCCACGATCACGCGCAGCTGGTCCTCGGCCCGCCGCAGCTGCGCCGAGTGGTAGTACGCACGGGCCAGCAGCAGCCGGGGCCCGGTCTGCTCCGGCACCTCCTCCACCAGGGCGGCCAGCACGCGCGCCGCTCCCGCGTAGTCCTTGGCCGCGAAGAACGCCCGGGCACGCTCCCAGCGCTCGGCCGGGGTGCCGTGGTCGTAGTACGTGGTCTCCACTTTGTGACCTCCTTCGGCGGGCACAACGAAACCAGGTAGTTCAATATTCCACTACTGGCTCCCGTGGGTCCGGTCCGCGTCCGGCCGATCTCCTGAATGCGGAGAAGAGGAATTGATAGCCTGTCACTCCGCATTCCCTGTCCGCATCAGCAGCGCCGAAGGAGAATGACGCATGGGCGTTCTGGAGTCGATCCACGGGCCGCAGGACCTGAAGAAGCTCGAAGCCGGTGAGCTTGACACGCTGGCCGCGGAAATTCGCGAGTTCCTTGTCGAGGCCGTTTCCCGTACGGGTGGT